>JALSLF010000510.1 GCA_026988445.1 Bacteroidales bacterium | reverse complement strand
AAGTGTAAGGAAAAAATAATGCGATTAACAAAACACCCAATGTGCCGAGAAGTAGTTTAAAATTAATTTTAAGTGTTTTGTCTAATTGATTAAGTGCATAAATACTGAAAAAAAGAAATGTAAAAGGGATAAAAAAATCAAATCCGTAACGAAAATAATCGCCTGTAAAGGCAAGTATAGCATAGCGTAGATATGGAAACAGGAGTGTAAGCAGCCAAAATCCGGCAAAAGCACTAAAGATAATTTTTTTGCGTTTATCAAGATATATAAAAACTTGGGGTGCAAGCAGTAGTGTTAGTAAGCCGATATAAAAAAGCGGTGCTTCCAAATAGTTTTGCCAACCTGCAAAATTACTTCCGGAACCGAGTAGGTCACTCGAAAAAAAGCGAAGCATTGTAGTTGCTCCAAGGCTTGCTTGATCTGTAATATCTTGCCCGGCACTTAAAATATTGCTGTATGAGGCATTACCCGCAACGCGCGGCGAAAAAAACATTTTTTGGAATGCTTTAAAAAAGGAAGCAAAATTCATTAATAAACCCACAGCACCTAATACAATCATTTGTCCTGCAAGTTTTAAATAGCCTTTTAATGTATTTTCTTCTTCGGAAAAATATCTGAAAATACTGTATAAAAGTAAAAATAAGCTATATATGTACAGTACAAAAGGATTTGAGCTTAAATAAATAACTGCAAAAGGGAAAAAATACCAACGTTTTTTTAAATAAAGCTGTTCAAAAGCTAATAATAAAAACATTGCTTTAAAAACATGCGAAGAAAAGCCCCAGCCCGCACCAACCACCATATATCCTGAAAAAGTAATTAATAGTGCAGCTATAAAAGAATTGTATTTAGAAAAAGATAATGTTCTAAAATAAGAATATGCGATAATACCTGATAAAAGAACAGAAAAAATAAAAATTTGCCAAAATCTTCCAAAAATAAAATAATCAGTACCCCATGAGTTAACTCCTGCAATATAAATTAAAGTACGGAAAAGTCCGTAGGGTTCAACAGGAAAGCCTGTTACATAGGCATTGCCCACACCTGTATAAAAGCTCCATTTTGAGAAATAAGCTTCTTTTAAAAGGTTTATTTTATGAACGGCTGCCGGTATTAGTTGATTGAGGCTGTCGCTACCGATGTCTTTGAAATAAAATAAGTATTCTCCGGTAAAATATTTTGAAAAGGCAAAAAAGCCGATTGTAAAGATTAGTGCAAAAAGTGTCCAAACATTAAAGTATTTTTCAAAGATTAAGCTATTTTCCGGTTTATCCGCTTGTTTTATTTGTTTTTGTTTTATCTGCTTGGCTTTTGGATTGTTTATTTTTGTTTTTTTATTTCTTTTCATAATGATAAATTCCTTTGCATTCAAAATTAGGATAATTATTTTGAAATAAAAAAAATGTTACTTTTATCATATTAAATATGAAAAAGCTAAGACGAAAAATATATAATATCGCAAAGACCGCAGGCGATAAATTAGGCTTTGATTTGCCGTATTTTGTGGAGAACGGTTTTTGGATGCTATTAAATCAGGCGGTTAGTTTATTTGCCGGCTTGATAACATCTGTTCTGTTTGCAAGATTTTTTACACAAGAAGTTTATGGTGCGTATCAGTTGGTTTTGGCAATAATTGCATTTTTCTCTTTTTTTTCTGTCCCCGGATTAAATCCTGCATTGATTAGAAGTATTGCCAAAGGTAATGACGGTGATTTTAATATAAGCGTAAAGATTGCTTTTAAATTTTCATTTATCGGAAGTTTTCTTATTCTTGTTGTTGCAGCTTATTATTATTTTAAGGATGAGAATGTTGTAAGCTATTCTTTAATATTTTCAGCACTTATTTTCCCTTTTTTATATTCTTTTGACAAATGGATGGCTTTGTTAAAAGCTAAGGAAAAGTTTGAAACTTTTACAAAGAACAACATATTGATTACCACTGGGAAAAGTTCTTTAATAATTGCAGCAATATTTTTATTTCCTGATTATCTGTTACCTGCTTTACTTGCCTATTTGGCAGGCACTGCATTTTTTAATATTGTTTTACATTTTAAAACAAAAAAATATATTGAGAATGATAAAAAAGGGAATGATACTTTATCTTATGCCGGATTTATTACAAAGTTAAGTGTTTTAAACACACTTGTTAATCATTTTGATAAAATATTAATCGGTATATTGGACATAAAAGCATTGGCTGTTTATTCCATAGCTTTGGGATTAATTAATATAATTAAAAGTTTTATAAAAAGTGTAACTGCAATTACATTTCCGAAATTTGCCAAATACAAGATAAAAATAAGTTTTATACAAAGAAGTGTTATTTTTGTTACAGGGATTATTTTTAGCCTGGCTTTTTATTTCATTGCCGACGATTTGGTTCGATTACTCTATACGGAAAAATATCTTTATTCGGCAAAGTATTTTAAAATATTTGTATGGATTATTCCCTTGTTTTTGATAAGTTCTGTTTTATCAAAAAAAATGCTTGCCGAAAAAAATGAAAAAAAACTGATACATACAAAAATTACGGTGCCTGTAATAACATTAATCAGTTCGTTAAGTGTTTACTTTTTCACGAAAAGCATAGAATGGTTTGTTTACACAAAGTTTTTTGTTTTTAACATATTGAATTATATTGTTTTAACAGTATCTTTTAAAACAAAAAGCTAAGACAAACGAGCGTTTAATTTTTTCGTAAATGCCAACCACCGGTTTAAACTTCTGCGCGTACCTCTGCCGTGATGTATAAATATTAAATCTCCCTCATCATCCAATGTGTATCGCCAATAATTTTTTTTACCACTTAAAAACCAGCGTAAATTTTCCCATTTTTGTCCTGCTTTAAGTACAAATTTGTATTTTTTTTGAAATTCTTTTTTTAAAATATTTCTTTTACCGTAAATTATTAAATCTTTTATATCGGAAATATCCTGCTCTTTAATTTGCATCAGTTCAAAAGGTGTTATCCACATACCTCTGGTTCCACCAAAAGATGCAGCAACATACATTTGTTTATTTTTGGTAAGCTCTTCATAAATAAATGCTTCTCCTGCGTCAATCCAGTTACATTTTAACCATGTTTTTCCGTTTTTCCGAATTTTACATATTTCTTGGATAAAGTTTGATTGTTGAATATAAGGGTTTTTATCATAAAGCAGCCAATCTGTTTGTGAATTTTCAATAACATTGCGGTCAATCAGCATACAACCGGTAAAGGGTAAAATGTGCCTTTGTGTAAATGATGCTATACGCAGGTTTTCATTTAATTTAGACAAAAGGTGCTTTAAAAAGTCTTTTTTTAAGGCAATCATATCGTTATGGCTGAAAAAAACATAAGGCGATTTTGAAAAATAAAAGCCTACCGAAGCTGTAACAGCCATTCCGTAGGAGCCGGCACCATATACAGGATGGCTTACTTTTGGGTCTTTTATAAGAATTTTACTGACTTTTTTATGATTTAACAGTTGTTCATATACATTTTTATCTCCTGATGATTCTACAATAATGATATTTACAGGTAATTTATCTTCCAATAAAATGTAATTAAGTGCGCTTGTATTGCTTAGTTCGGCTTTGCCAAAACCGGTAACAATAATGTCTATTTCAGCAGGGTTCAGGTTTAAATCGTGCCAAACGGTAATTGTTTCTGGCAAAACGCTTAATGCTTCATTTGTTTTAAATAATTTATCGGTATTTATTATTTCTTTTTGCATTTTAAATCTTTAAATTCGGATATAATTTTTGTACTAAATCATCATTTTTCACTAAATCAATTAATTGATTATACCCTTCGGGCAGTTTGTAATTATTTGGTTTGTCCTTTATCATATTGTATATTTCTTTTTGTTTTATTGGGCTTCCTGTAAATTCAATTATTTTATCAATTACTTCTTCGGTTTTTAAATCCTCATATTTTACCGCTAATGTATTTGTTTTATTTTCGGCAATTTTTAAAAGTATTTTATTGAATTTTATCCAAACATCAAAAGCTTTTTCCAAAGGCATTCCGAACTTTAAACCGGGGCGTTTTTTTAATTTTTTCTGATATCTTTTTTGTTCAAAATAATAGGTGCTTATACAAACATCCACCGGATTGCGAAAAATTATTAAATATTTTGCATCGGGAAATATATTGTTCCAAACAGGATAAAGTAAAACCGTTCGCGGGTCTTTAAATCCCCATTTTATGTCTTTATTTTGAAATGAATATTTTAATAAATTTGTATATCCGAAAAATTTTGAGTTTATGTTTCGGTCAAGTTCCTTATTAAATTTTTCGGTTAATTGATTTACAAATTCCGGATTATTTAATTTTTCAAGGAAAATATCAAAATCATAAGCCGTTGATTTATTTTCCAATAAAGCTTTATTATTAAGACGGTAAAAAAATACAGCCTCTTTATTTACGTTTTGATTTTTCCCCATAAAAATACCTGCACGGGTAAAAATACCGGACATTAAAGTAGTTCCCGAACGATGAACACCGAGAATAATGTAGGGATTAGGCTTGTGGATTGTTTTCATTAGGATTTTTTTTTATTCCGGACGCAAACATATATGTAAAAAGCTCTTTGTTTTCAGTAGTGGAGTTTAAAAACGGATTTTTTGAAAATAAGGAGAACAGATAGTAGTAATATCTGTTCATGGCAATTTTTTTATTAAATATTTTTAATAATTTTTGATATTTAAGTAAGTTATATAGTTTGTGGGTACAAATTATTTTAACATCACTAAAATATTTTTCAAAAACTTGTTTAAACTCATCAGGAAAAAACTCTTTAACATGCATTTTATCTACCGGTTTTTCTGTATATCGGATAGGAGTGCCAAATATGATAATTGCTTCCGGTTTAGCTACCCTCTTGGCTTCTTCAAGCATTTTATCAGGAAAATTTACATGTTCAATTACATCAGATGATAATATAATATCAAAAAAATCATTTTCAAAGCCGGTATTGTAAACACCTTTTTGATAAAAAACCGCATCGGGAATTTTAATTTGTGCTGTTTGCAGAGCTGCCTCGGATAAATCAATTCCATAAAAATTAAATTGGTAAGCGGGAAGGTATTTTTTGATTAAAAATAATAAAACTCCATCGCCGCAACCCATATCTAATAAGTTTAACTTTTGCGATGTTTGGACGTTTTTTTCAAACAGCAGCTTTTTTAATAATAATATGTGTTTGATATATCGTGCATGTACAAAAGCATTAAATGTAAAAGGATTTTTTAGGTTAATTTGTTTATAATGATAATCTTTACCTCTTTTTTCGTATTTGTTAAATTTTATTTCTTCCTGTATTTTCATTTTTTTGCAATTATAAAATATCCACCGTGATAGTTTCCGAGTTTCGGGTGATTTTTAATCCAATTTGTATTGTCTAATTTGTTTAGTAAATCAAAAAACGGGAATAATAAATAACCTAAATGTCTTATTATTATAGGCAATGACTGAATTAATGTTTTATTCATTGAGTTTCTGACGGTAAAAAAACGCCCCATAATTTCAATATTTTCAATTTTAAAACCTATTTTTATAAGTTCATTTTTCCATTTTGTGGGTGTCCAGCGCTGAAAATCATAAGGGTCGGCATGTATTTGATATAAAAAAGGTACGGAAATAATAAATTTTCCACCTCTTTTCAAAACTCTGTAACATTCGGCAATGCCTTGGTTTATTTGCTCTACATGTTCAAAAAGTTCTAGACTGTTTATTACATCAATACTTTCTGTTTCAATGTTTTGCATATTTGCAACATCAAGCACAAGGTCGGGCTTATGTTTGGGTTCTATATCGGCAAAAATCCATTTATCAAGCTTGTCTTTTGGTTTTTTAAATTTGCCTCTGTCCCTGCCTCCTATATCTAAAACGGTGCCTTGATAAATATACTCATATTTTTGAAGTAATTTATCTAACGATTGTCTTCTGTAAGTGCTGTTTAAATAATATTTCAGGTTTTTATAAAACATATGTTTACGTATGCAAAAAAGTAATTATTGTTTAATTTGTTTGAGGAAACGGTACATCAAAACTTTTAGCTGAACATTAATTATATCTGTAAAACTTAATTTATCATTTGTATTATTATGTTCAAAAACCTGTTTTATAAATTCATAATACCGGTTTCCTGTTTTATTCATATCAGGCAAATCAATATTTTGGGCATAAAAAGCATAATTACTTGTTATTTTTTCTATTAAATTCAGGATTTCTTCTTTTTTATTAAAAATCAAACCACCCTTTCTGATAATCTCAGGATGTCCTCCGTCATTTAATACAACAGCAGGTAAGCCGCAATGCAAAGCTTCAATTAATGAGTTTGAACAAGGGTCGTTTTGCGATGCGGTTATGTAAATATCGTGCTGTTTTAATTGCTCTGCAAGTTCGTTACTCGGCAAAGGTTTAATGTGTTTTATATTTTTAAATTCAAACGGGCTGTTTCCGCAAAAAGTCATTTCGTATTTTGAAAAATCCAGATTTTCGTCAAGATATTTATACGTTTCAAAACCCTTGCTCATATTGTAAGACCAGCTCGTAGCTATCAATTTCGCTTTTTTCGAAGGTTCAAAATATTTTTTATTTAACTTGTTAAATATTTCAGGGTTCGGAGCATTAATAATTATTGTTTCATATTTTTTATTTTTTATTCCTAACTCATTATTTTTTTTTCTTGACCACTCTGATTGAAAAATTGTAGCATCTGCAATATAATCATTAATTTTATATATGAGTTTATCTGTAAAGTTATCGTTTTTACGAATAAAAGTAACAGGACCATCAATTCTGTGAATAAATATTTTTTCAGGATATTTTTTTCTGAATTTTATCAATTCTTTTATTTTATGATGACTATTAAAAAGAATTACATCTGATTTTACAGGATTGGGTTCATAATTTTTTTTTTCAATAAAATAATTACGTAAAGCTTTCAAAAATTGATTGCCGCCGCCCAAGGGTTTATCAGAAAAAGGGAAAAATATATTGATTTTCATGCGATTGTTTTAAAGTATTTCTGTTGCCATAGCCCGTTCTGTTCACAGGGCTTGTTTCATTTTCTGTATTAATTTGTTAAAACAAACTTGTAAATATTTTTCAGTTTTGTGTCAAGAATTTCATAACTGCACAGATGAGTACATCTTTTGTATTGTGTTTCCTTATCTGAATATCTTATTTTTTTATTTTTATCAAAATTAACTACAAAATCATAAACTGCTTTTTTATAAGTATCGGTATCTTTAAAGATATTCTTTTTTTCTAAAAAATCAGCCGCTAAACCTACGTCGGTACTAAAAATATTAACTTTCATTGCTGTTGTTTCAAGTATTGCTTTAGGTCCTCCTTCTGATTTTGATGTAACCAAATATAAATCGGTTATTTTGTATAAATCAGGCATTTTATCAAACGATAAACTGTTCACCGTGATGTCGTCTTCTTGCATTTCTTTACCAATATAATGGTAAGGAATATTGTATTTTTTACACTGATTTAATACAAAATGCCTACGGGGGCCTGCCAGCAGCAAAATAAACTTTTCTTTGGGTAAATCTTTCAGTAATTCAATTAAAAGTTCAGGACCTTTTTGCCATTTTGGTTTTGATAAATCGGTGCCCAGTGTATCTCTTTGAAAAGAACTGATTATTATTTTATTTTTAACCAAATCATGGGGAATATTGTATTTTTTTAAGATTTTTTGCTTTGGGTAAGTGTTTTTTGCAGATTTAAATAATTCAAAATCAATATAGTATGGTAGAACAAATATGTTTTTTACAAAAGGTTCCAATATTTTTTTTTGTTTTTCCGATGGTGATATCCAAGCTTTTGCATAACTATTGGCTTTCTTAAACTCTTTTTTTAAAAAATAGTGTTCATTTTCTAAATCAATGAAGTTTACTGCTGATAAAATAATGTTTTTTTTCAGTCGGAGCGGAAAACTTGTTTTTGACAGAAAATAGTTCCACCAAATATTGTGTATAATGTCTGCTTTTATGAAATTTTGAGTTTGGCCGATGCCCAGACGTATTAATGCTTTTTCAAAATCATTTCTAAGCATATCAATTGCCCAACCTTTACCATCTTTACCATTTATAAAAATATTCATTACTTCTGTTTTCTTAAAACCAACAAAACCGAATGTGATGAAAACCGGTTAAAAATAACTGAAATTATTTTTGAAAGAGCCATTCCAAAAAAATTGCGACTGTCAAATATTTTTTGCAAAGGCTTTTTTAAAAAAGCAATCTCATCTTTCAGACCCTTGATTCCGGCTAAATGTTGCTTTTTGATTAATTTAAAGTTTAAATTTTCCAAGTCGGTAATTACTTTTTGCTCGTCAAGGGCAAACTGATAAAAATTTTTGATTTGCTCTGTATTTTCTATCCATACCGGATATTTTCCTTTCCATGCTTTTAATTTACGTAATTCACTCATGTGTGGAAAAGTAATAAATAAATACCCTTCGGGTTTTATAACACGATATATTTCTTTAACGATTTCTTCATAACCTTTATAAAAATGTTCGATTACACCAAAAGACCAATATCCGTCAAAATAATTATCCGGAAAATCAAGCCGGCGAACATCGCCAAGCCGAATATCAAGTTCCGGTTTGGCTTTTTTTACGGTTTCAACGGTTTTTCGGGCGTAATCAATTCCAATTGCTTTAAAACCTGATTTTTGAAGTTTAAAAACTTGTTGCCCGGTTCCGCAACCACCTTCCAGAATTAAACTATCTTTGCTTAAATATTTTTTTGTGGTGTTAATAACATAATCAAAAGGTGATATTTGCTTGGGATAGAGCTTTTCAATCGTATTTTTATCCCAGTGGGTATCCCAATATTCTTGGCTC
>JALSLF010000509.1 GCA_026988445.1 Bacteroidales bacterium | reverse complement strand
GTTGCAAAATTATATTGGTAAAATTCTCCCGAGTATAAATAACCGGCAGCTCCTTGAGTTACTTGTGCTTCATCAGAATATAAATCAAAATAATCCAAACGATAAAAAAGCGTAATAGCAGACATCCCCAAGATGATAATAAATGCACTTGTAAATGGAAGTTCTTTTTTTGAAAACAGTTTTGGCTTTGAATTTTCTTCTGAAAACAACTTATTAATTATTGAATTAAGTTTATCTTTATTTTGCCAAATTGATATTATTCCCAAAGCAGATGCAGGAATAATTAAAAAATTCACAAATAGTGATAATTGTTCATGTAAATTAATTAATTCCGGTGATGATTTGCTTGAAACTTTGAAAAAACTGTATAAAATACTAACAACAAGTAGTAATAAGAAACTATATTTAGCCGTATGTTTACTATATTTTTTGTTTGATAAAGAATAAAAAACAAGTCCCGATAATATCAAATTTAATGCATAAAAGAAATATACATCAAGCTTAAAAAACAAAAGTTCTGCTTTGTTGGGTATTATAAAAACATTCAGAAAAAAAGAAATAAAAGCAATAGTTATTGCAAAAACAGGAACTTTTCTATTTGTTTTTTCCTGAGAAACTTTCCGAGCTGGTGTTTTACTAATTTGTTTACTGTTTTTTTGTTTTTTGTTCTTTTTCATTGTTTAAATAATACCAAATATTTTTCACCAATAAGACTCCAACTTAAATTATGAGCTTTTTTTGATGAATTAAATGCTTTTTTAGAAAGTATATTTTTATTATTATAAATGTTTTCCAAAATACTAACTAATTCTTCTACATTGCCTTTTGCAAAAATAAAACCGTTAGTTTCATCTACTAATTCTTTTGTACCACCTACATCAGTTACTACTACCGGTAAGCCGCAAGCCATTGCTTCCAATAAAGCATTGCTCATACCTTCATTATATGATGGAAGTACAAATATATCAGCTTTTTGATAAAACTCCTGTATTTTTGTTCTTTCAATATAAGCACAAAAACAAATTTGTTCCGTTACACCCAGTTCTTCAGCCAGTTGTATATAGTTTTCTTTTTCATCTCCTTCACCAATAAAATCAATATTAAAAATAATTCCTTTCGCTTTTAAGTGTGCAATGGCTTTTATCAAAACATCTTGTCCTTTGCGTTTTATTAACCGGGCTGGGCAAATTATTTTTAGAGGTTCATTTAACGGTTTTTCTACAAAATAAAATTTTTGCGTATCTACTCCATTATATATAATTTGAATATTTAGTTTTTGATTAATGGCTTTAATCATTTCAAACTCCGTTTTGCACTTTACAATTAAAAAGTTTGATTTTTTCCAAATTAATTGAATTAGCGGTGAAATAATTCGATAAATTTTTTGATATCTTTCTTCAAAGCCGGGAATATCCGGACCTCCAACTCGAACATAATAAGCTAATCCAAATATAACTTTTAATAAAAAAGAAACAAAGCCTGCCGGTACCGTACTCCATGCAAAACTAAAATCATATTTATTCTTTTTGTATAATTTCAAAGCTTTTATACTCGCCTTTAATGTGTATTTGATTAATTCATAATTACTTGCATGATGAATGTTATTGCTGTTGATAAGTACTTTATGAATTTGTATATTTTCTGAAAACTGTTCTGTGTTTTTATCTTGTTTATTGCCCGATGTAATTAAATCAATTTTTAAATCAGGATACTTGCTAAATTGTTTAAACAGCTCATAATTTACGGTACCTGTCCCTCCTCCTAAAGGAGGAAATTCATTATTTAACATCAGAATCCTCACTTGCTTATTCTTCAAAATTAATTTTCTCTTTAATAATATAAATAGGTCGTGAGCGTACTTCGTTAAATATGCGCCAAATATATTCTCCTACTACCCACATGAGCATAAACATAAAGCCCATAAAAATAAAAAGTAACACAATCAGCCATTTATATAAATGATAATAAGCTCCGGTAATTAAGGTATCGGCAATTTGGTATAAAAGCAACGCTGTTCCTAACAATATAGTTATAAAGCCCAGATAAAAACCCAAGCGTAAGGGTAAAACCGAGAAATTGAACATTCCATCCATTCCCAGCCGTGCTAATTTACTTAATGAATATGCCGATTCGCCTTCTATTCTGTCAGGCCGGTGATAATCAACATAGGTATGTGAAAAGCCTGTCCAAGCTACCATGCCGCGTAAGTAACGCGAGTGTTCCGGCATATTGTTTATTTCATTTAACACCGCTTTATCGATTAAGCGAAAATCGCCCACATTGCGCGGCATATCAACAAACGAAAATTTATTTAAAATCCGGTAATATATTTTTGAACCCAATTTCTTTAAAAAATTATCTTTACGGTAATTAATGCGGCGGGCATAAACAATATCAAATCCTTCTTTCCATTTTTGATACATTTCTTCAATAAGTTCCGGTGGGTCTTGCAGGTCACAATCCATGGATATTACCGCATCACCTTGGGCTAATTTTAAGCCGGCTGTAAGTGCAGACTGATGCCCGAAATTACGGGTTAAATGAATTATTTTAATATGCTTATCTTTTTGGGCTAATTTTTTTAGTTTATTTAAAGTGTTATCCGTGCTACCGTCGTTTATAAAAATAAGTTCAAAGCTTTCTTTTATTTCTTCCATTAAAACTTTTATCCGGCTATATAAAGTTTCAACATTTTTTTCTTCGTTGTAAGCAGGGACTACAAATGATAACATAAAACAAATAATTTTTTTAGAGCGTAAATATATTGATTAATACCATATTTCGTATAATTTTACAAATTATTCTATCAAAATCTTGCTATTTAAAATAAAATATCTAATTTTGCAGGCTCATTATGGAGTGGTAAATATTATAAACAAGAAAGAATATGTATTTAACAACTGAAAAGAAGAAAGAATTTTTTAAGACTTATGGTAAATCAGAATCCGATACCGGTACTTCTGAAGCACAAATCGCTCTTTTTTCTTATCGTATCAGTCATTTAACCGAGCATCTGAAAAAAAATAAAAAAGATTTCGGTACACAAAGAGCTTTGATTAAATTGGTTGGTAAAAGAAGAAGACTTCTTGACTATCTTAAAAGAAAAGATATTGAGCGTTATCGTGCAATTATTAAGTCATTAGGATTAAGAAGATAAATAAAAAGGGGCAATTTTAATTGCCTTTTTTTATTCAAAATATACTTCAAAAAAATAGCTGTTTATTATAACAGGTCAAAAATATACGGTCTGTTCAGGCTGTATATTCTTATTGGGAAATACCGCATATTTTTAAATTTGTACTTTTTTGTATATCTTTCCCTCTTTAAAAAATTAAAATAATACACTTTATTATTATGTATAATTTATATCAAAAAGATATTGATTTGGGTGACGGAAGAATTATCACCCTTGAAACCGGAAAATTGGCAAAACAAGCCGATGGTTCCGTAGTAGTTAAAATGGGAAACACAATGCTTTTGGCAACTGTTGTTTCCGCAAAAGAACAAAAACAAGATGCCGATTTTATGCCCTTATCGGTAGAATACAGAGAAAATTTTTCAGCAGTTGGGCGTTTTCCGGGTGGTTTTTTACGCCGCGAAGGACGTCCGGGCGATAGTGAAATTCTTGTAGCACGTTTGGTCGATAGAGCATTACGCCCTTTATTCCCCGATGATTATCATGCCGAAACTTTTGTAACGGTAAGTTTAATATCCGGCGATTCGGAAAATATGCCCGATTCATTAGCCGGTTTGGCTGCTTCGGCAGCTTTAACAGTTTCTGATGTTCCTTTTGAAGGTCCTATTTCGGAAGTTCGCGTAGCCAGAATTGATGGAAAGTTGAAAATTAACCCTTCAATGGAAGAGAACGAACGCGCCGACATAGACATTATGGTAGCAGCCACGCTTAGCGATGTGATGATGGTTGAAGGTGAAATGAACGAAGTTTCTGAACAAGAAATGCTCGAAGCCATTCATTTTGCTCATGAAGCAATTAAAGTTCAATGTCAGGCTCAAATTGATATGGCAAATGACTTGAAAGTTGTTAAGCGGGAATACGAACGCGAAGAAAAAAACGAAGAATTATATCAAAAAATATATGATTTTGCTTATCAGCGTGTTTATGATGTTGCCAAAAAGGGGCTTCCAAAACACGAACGCAGCGATGCTTTTAAACAAATCAAAGAAGAGTTTGTTGAAACTTTAAGCGAAGAAGAACAAGAAGAATTCGGATTTTTAACCGGTATTTATTTTCATGATGTTGAAAAGAAAGCTGTTCGCAACTTACTTTTAGACGAAGGTATCCGTGTGGACGGAAGAAAATCGACCGAAATCAGACCTATTTGGTGCGAAGTGGACTACTTGCCGGCTGCGCACGGTTCGGCAATTTTTACTCGCGGCGAAACGCAATCATTAACAACCGTTACCTTGGGTACTCGCTTAGATGAAAAAATCATCGATGAAGCTTTGGTACAAGGTAGAGACCGCTTTTTATTGCATTATAATTTCCCACCTTTTTCAACCGGCGATGCGCGCCCCGTACGTGGTGTAAGCCGTCGTGAAATTGGTCACGGAAATTTGGCTCATAGAGCTTTAAAGCGTATGTTACCCGAAGATGATGATAGTTTATATGCAATTCGTGTAGTTTCCGATATATTGGAGTCGAACGGTTCATCATCTATGGCTACGGTTTGCGCCGGAACATTGGCTTTAATGGATGCCGGTATTCAAATTAAACGTCCTGTTTCCGGTATTGCCATGGGGCTTATTATGGATAATCCTGATAGATATACCGTTTTATCGGATATTCTTGGTGATGAAGACCATTTAGGTGATATGGATTTTAAAGTAACCGGTACTGACAAAGGTATTACTGCTTGCCAAATGGATATTAAAGTCAATGGAATGTCTTATGAGATTCTGGAAAAAGCATTAAATCAAGCAAAAGAAGGAAGAGCTCATATTCTTGGTAAAATGTTGGAAACTCTTGATGCACCGCGCGAAGACTTTAAACCACACGTACCGAGAGTTGAAAAATTGATTGTTCCTAAAGATACAATTGGTTCAATCATTGGTCCCGGAGGAAAAATCATTCAAGAAATTCAAGCGGTTAGCAATACCACCATTACCATTGAAGAAAAAGACGAAAAAGGAATTGTTTTAATTTCCGGTCCGGATAAAGACAGCATAGAAGCAGCTTTGGCAAAAGTACGTGCCATTGTTGAAGTACCGGAAGTAGGTATGGTTTATCGCGGTAAAGTAAAATCAATTGTGTCTTTTGGTGCTTTTATTGAAATTTTACCGGGTAAAGACGGATTATTGCATATTTCCGAAATAGAGCACAGACGTTTAAATTCTGTTGAAGATGTTTTAAAAGAAGGTGAAATGGTTGATGTTAAGATTATTGATATTGACCAAAGATCCGGTAAATTAAAATTATCGCGTAAAGCATTACTTCCAAAACCGGAAAAGAAAAATTAATTTCTATTAAGATTAAATATAGGATAGTCTGATTTTTGGGCTATCCTTTTTTCATAGGGTGCGTTTAAAAGTTTGTTTACTTCTGAAATCTAAAATCTAAAATCATAAATCTAAAATTAAGAATGCAAGAATCTCTTTGGTATCAAAAATTAGAAAAAACAGCTATTGAGCAAAACGACTTATTGTATAAAAACGATTTTAAGTTTTTTCAGGTAGATACTTTTCTGAAAATTGCCCAAAAAATTGATCGTTTTTCCGGTGAATGTGCTGTTTGCAAAGAATCGAAACAAGTTTCGGAAGAATTAGCTGAAAACCTGTTTGAATATCTGAAAGGAGATTTAAAATCGCGCAAAGCATTTGAGAAAAAGGTAAATGCCATGCATGACCATATTCGAAAAGCACATAAAATTTATCCACCATCTTATTTTACTTCATTTTACTCTTTACTTGGAGTAATTTTGGGCATGCTTGCGGGTGCATTAGCTGCCTATTTAAGTATTCCCGGTTTTCTAAAACAAAGCCTTCTTTTTGGTTTTGTTATCGGCTTAGTTATAGGACGTATATCGGGTAGAATAAAAGATAAAAAACAAGCCGGTGAAGGTTTGGTTTTATGATTTTTTGAAATACTTTTCTTCCAAATAATCATCGTAAATATCAGAGTAGTTTGCAACTCTGTTTACGGTAGCTATAATTTCCGATTCATCAAGACCTTCCAACTCGCGAACATGCCGTACAAAAATCCAAGGGTCAATTTTGCCCATGGTAACACCAAAAATTTTTGCATTAATATCTAAAATCTCCGAAAAAAAAGCTTCTTTGTTTTCATCAGGAACACGGGCAACTGTTGATGAAGCCTGAAAATAACCGCTTTGGTTCTTTTTATCTTCCCAAACATTTATATACACCAATGCTGAACCCTTTTTAAGATTCCATTGTCCTTCTTTTTCACGGATTGAAGAAGGTGTAATGCCCAGCTTTTCAATTGCACTTTCTATAAGTTGATAATATTTTTCTAAATTCATTATTATAATTTTTTGAGTAGAAGTTTTATCTAAATTATTAGAAAACTTGTACGGTAACGGATGGCTTATTTATTAGGATTCTGAATTAGCATCTATGGTATAAAAAAACAATAAACACTCAGTTGGCGGACAAGTTAACTAATAAACTAATAAAATTCAATAACTTACCTTAAACACTACCCGGGCCTGCACCTGCATTATCACCCCAATATTTATTAAACAACAAATCGTCATAATCATCGGCATAATTGCCAATACGATTCATCATTGCCATCATCTCTTCTTCATCAATTCCTTGCAATTCCCTAATGGTTTTAATATAGATGTAATCTTTAAACTTTGTCATACCTACACCATAAAGTTTATGGTTTATTTCTAAAATTTCCTGATAAAATGCTTCGGTATTTTGAGGCGGAATTTTAACTACGGGAGCCATGCATTGAAAATATCCGTAGTTCCCTTCTTTAGTTTCCCAAACATCAATCCAAACATTGGCAGAGCCTTTTTTTAAGTTCCATTGCCCTGGTTTTTCCCCTCGGCAATTTACCGGATCAACACCCAATTTTTGAATGTTGTTCTCTACCATCTGATAATAAACTTGTAAATCCATAATTATAATTGTTTTAAGGTTATTTCATCAAATATACATAATTTTTTTCACTAATGCATTTATCTTATTTATTTTTGTATGGTAAATTCAATAAAACCAAATATTATGAAAAAACTATTTTATTCACTTTTGCTGATAGGCTTAGTTGCTTGTAATCAGCAAGTAAAACAGGAACAAATGACGGTAACTTATCCTGAAACAAAAAAAGTTGATACAGTAGATGTGTATTTTGGAACAAAAGTACCCGACCCATATCGTTGGCTCGAAGATGATTTATCGGAAGAAACTGCCCAATGGGTTAAAAAGCAAAATGAACTTACTTTCGGCTATTTAAATAAAATCCCTTTCAGGGATAAAATTAAAGCTCGCTTGGAAAAGCTTTGGAATTATGAAAAAGTAACGGCTCCCGTAAAACATGGCGATTATTATTATTTTTATAAAAACGATGGTTTGCAAAACCAATATGTACTGTATCGTTCTAAAAACGAAGATGGCAGTGACGCGGAAGTTTTTCTTGACCCCAATAAGTTTTCGGAAGACGGAACCATTTCACTTGCAGGCGGCAGTTTTACAAAAGATGGTTCGCTTTATGCTTATTTAATTTCGGAAGGCGGTTCGGATTGGCGAAAAATTATTGTTCGTGATACCAAAACCAATGAGATTATTGAAGATACTTTAGTTGATGTAAAATTTAGCGGTGTTAGTTGGAAAGGCAATGAAGGTTTTTATTACAGCAGTTACGATAAACCTAAAAAAGGAAGTCAACTGTCGGGCAAAACACAGTTTCATAAGCTCTTTTATCACAAATTAGGAACCGAACAAAAAAATGACCAATTAATTTTTGGAGGAGAAAAACAAGCACGCCGGTATATTGGCGCAGGATTAACCGAAGATGAGCGTTATTTAATCATTTCGGCAGCAAACAGTACTAGCGGGAATGAGTTGTATATTAAAGATTTAACTGTTGAGGGTAGTGAAATTATTCCCATTGTAGATAATTTTGACAGTGAAAGCATGATCATTGATAATTACGGTACTAAATTGATTATTGAAACAAATTTGAATGCACCCAATAACCGGGTGGTAACTGTTGATGCATCAAACCCAAAGCCTGAAAATTGGAAAGATTTAATTCCTGAAACAGAAAATGTATTGAATGCTTCAACGGGAGGAGGCTTTATTTTTGCTTCCTACATGGTAGATGTTAAATCAAAAATTATCCAATACGATTATGAAGGGAAAAAAGTTCGTGAAATAGAACTTCCAACATCCGGAACTGCTAGTGGTTTTGGTGCAAAAAAAGAAGACGACCATCTTTACTATACATTTACTTCTTTTACCTATCCGGGAACTATTTTTAAATACGATATAAAATCGGGTAAATCAGAATTGTATTGGAAACCCGCAATTGATTTTAATCCTGATGATTATGTAACCGAACAAGTTTTTTACAAAAGTAAAGACGGTACTAAAATCCCGATGTACATTGTTTACAAAAAAGGCTTGAAAAAGAACGGAAAAAATCCGACTTATTTATATGCATATGGAGGTTTCAACATCAGTTTAACTCCGCGTTTCAGCACGGCAATGATTGTTTGGTTAGAAAACGGTGGGATTTATGCACAGCCTAACATACGCGGCGGTGGAGAATACGGCGAGAAATGGCATCTTGCCGGAACTAAAATGCACAAGCAAAATGTTTTTGATGATTTTATTGCCGCAGCAGAATACTTAAAAGCCGAAAAATATACATCA
>JALSLF010000508.1 GCA_026988445.1 Bacteroidales bacterium | reverse complement strand
CGCCTACTGCACGCTGGTTGGCTTTACTTTTTGTTTCATTAACATTGGTTGCAGGTTATTATTTTGCCGATGTAATGTCGCCTTTGAAAACCATGCTTACCGAAAACACCAAATATGCATGGAATGGTACCGAATATGGTTTTTTTACGGGAGCTTATTCGTGGCTAGTAATATTAGGCTTTTTAATTGTTGGAGGTATTGTACTGGATAAAAGCGGTATCCGTTTTACCGGTTTGCTTTTTTCGGTAGTGATGATTCTTGGCGCATCATTGAATTATTATGCGCTTACCGATGCATTTATCAATGGTGGTTTTGGATACGATTTTTTTAATTCGTTTATGACGAATTACAATCCGTCGGTAAAATTGGCAGCAGTGGGCTATGCTGTTTTTGGATTAGGTATAGAAATTTTGGGTGTTACCGGTTCTCGAATTGTGGTAAAGTGGTTTAAAGGGAAAGAACTAGCTCTGGCAATGGCTTTGCAAGTTGCTTTTGGGCGCTTGGGAATGCTTTGGGTGTTTTGGCAATCGCCCCGCCTTGCCGGAACAGAAGAAATGGTTACTCGCCCATTGGCTTTTGGTACATTGTTGTTAATTATCGGCTTGTTGAGTTATGTTGTTTATTCGGTAATGGATTTTAAACTGGATAAACAAGAAAAAATTGATTTATCGGATGAAGCTGAAGAATTTGAGTTTTCGCATATTGGTAAAATATTGTTTAATAAAGCATTTTGGTATATTGCCATGCTTTGTGTATTGTTTTATGCTGCCGTATTTCCATTTATGAAATATGCCCCTGATTTAATGGTCAATAAATTTATGGTTCCAAAGCAAACCGCCGGCGATATTCCTTCGTATCTACCTTTTGGAACAATGCTTTTAACTCCTTTGGTGGGTTGGTTCTTAGATTTTAAAGGAAAAAGTGCAAGTATAATGATTCTTGGTTCGCTCTTGCTGATTGTGGTTCATTTGGGCTTTGCTTACGGACCGGCTAGTCAGATTTTTGCTATCGCGATGATGATTATTCTCGGGGTGTCTTTTTCATTAGTACCCGGTGCTATGTGGCCTGCAGTTCCGAAAATTGTTGATGAACAATATCTGGGTACTGCTTATTCATTGATCTTTTGGATACAAAATTGGGGATTAATGGGCTACCCTATGTTAATAGGTTGGGCACTTGAATATTTTAATCCGGGTGTAACCGATAAAATTCATAGTGGTATTACTGCTTATTATGATTATACCGTACCGATGTTAATTTTTGCCGTAACCGGATTTCTCGGTTTGATATTTGCCTTTTTATTAAAAGCTGAAGATAAGAAAAAAGGATATGGTTTGGAATTGCCTAATGCAAAATCTTAATTGAAGATATAAATAAGCTAATCACTCAATTTAGAGTTTAAGTAAAAAGCAATTACAAAATTTTAAAATTTTGTAATTGCTTTTTTGTTCTACTATCATTTTAATAGAAAAATATAAATAGGGTTAATAACGGTAATCAAACATATTTAAAACATCTTCGATGTTTATGTTCTAAAGCACAAAGAACTCTATGTATGCCTACGGTAAATGTTTTTTTCACAGATAACGCAAATCCACCGGTGTTCGGACACGTGCATGCAGATATTTAAAACATCTTCGGTGTTTATGTTTCTAAGCACAAAGAACAGAAGGTTTGCCTGCGGCAAAGGATTTTTCCACAGAATATCGCAGATGTACACAGATATTTAAAACATCTTCGATGTTTTTGTTCTAAAGTACGAAGAACTCTATGTATGCCTACGGCAAATGTTTTTTCCACAGATCCGCCGGTAGTTGGACACGTAAACGCAAATGCACACAGATATATTTTGAAAACTATCGCCTACCAGTGGCCAGAAACCAGTTACCAGTATTTATTTGCCAATAATAGGACTTTTATTCTATATTCCTTTATCCCACTAAATTCGTGATAGTACCTTTATTTTACTGCCTTATATCCCCTGAAATATTTCATAAATTGTACACGTTCATAGGCAGCGGGATTATCAATATTTGTCTGACTCATTTTTCCTCTGAACTCATCAATAGATTTGAATCCTTTTTCGTCCATCCATTTTTTAATATCAGAAAGCATTTTTTGAATTTGCTCAGTACCATTTAAATAAATAGTGGATACTACTTGAACTGCATTTGCACCCGCAAGAATTTGTTTTATAGCATCTTTACCTGTGTGCACACCCGTTGATGCTGCCAAATCGCATTCAACACGCCCTGCCATAATTCCCATCCAGCGCAAAGAAATGTGCATATCGTCAGGACTGCTGAGTATTTTACCCGAAGTGATTTCCATTTTATCCAAATCTATATCGGGGCTGTAAAACTTATTAAATAAAACTAAAGCTTTAATGCCTGTTTTTGAAAGTTTTTGCAGATGCAAAGCCAAATCTGTTGAATAATAGCTTACTTTTAAGGCTACCGGAATGCTTATTTGTTCTTTTACTTTTTTAACAATATCCAAATAAACTTTGTTTATTGCTTCTGCATCACGTTTAAAATCAGAGGGTAATAAAAATAAGTTAAGTTCTAAAGCATCGGCACCGGCTTTTTCAATTTCTTTTGGAAAGTAAGTCCATTGGTCGGCAGTAACACAGTTGATACTGGCAATAATCGGAATTTTTACTGTTTTTTTTGCATCTTTGATTAATTCAAGGTATTGCATACTCATATTGTCGTCTTCGTACTCTTCATAAAAATCAAGAGTTTCCGGATACAAAGGACTTACAGAGCTCATTTTTTTGAGTTGAGCATCCATTTCGGCTACAATTTCTTCTTCAAAAAGAGATTTTAAAACAACTGCGGCAGCCCCGTTTTCTTCTAATGATTTAATGGACTCTACCGTATCAGTTAATCCTGAACTTGCGATAATAATCGGGTTTTTAAGTTTTAAACCCATATATTCTGTACTTAAATTTGGCATGGTTTGATTTTTTTTATGTTTACTGAACAAATTTAATCATAAAAATGTTTTTTTTCGTATTAATGTCCGTATTTTTTAGAGCATAAAAAAAGACCGCATAGCGGTCTTTTAATTAAATATGTATATTATATTATTCTTGCTCACCAAGAAAACGTTCTGCGTCTAAGGCTGCCATACAACCGGAGCCGGCTGCAGTAACTGCCTGTCTGTATGTTGAATCCTGTACATCGCCTGCTGCAAACACACCTTCAATATTGGTTTTAGAAGTTCCGGGAATAGTTTTAATATATCCTGTCTCATCTACCTCAATAAAATCTTTGAAAATATCTGTATTAGGTTTATGTCCGATACCAAGGAAGAAACCGTCAATTTTAATTTTTACTTCTTCCTCATCGGGTTGCCCTTTGCGTTTAATTAGGGTTACACCGGTTACCACTTTATCACCGGTAATTTCTTTGGTATTGTGCTCATACAAAATTTCTATGTTTGGCGTATTTTCCACTCTTTTTTGCATCGCTTTTGACGCACGTAAATAAGGCTTACGCACAATCATATATACTTTATTACATAGTCCTGCAAGGTAAGAGGCTTCTTCGCAAGCGGTATCCCCACCACCAACAACGGCAACATCTTTACCTTTGTAAAAGAAACCATCGCAAGTAGCACATGCAGATACTCCAAATCCTTTAAATTTCTCTTCTGATTCCAAGCCCAAATATTTAGCCGTGGCACCTGTTGCTATAATAACCACTTCGGCTTCAATTAATTTTTCGTCATCAACAATGACTTTAAACGGACGTTGTGAAAAATCTACTTTTGTAACTTCGCCCCAACGTGTATCGGTACCAAAACGCTCAGCTTGTGCTTTCAAGTCTTCCATCATTACCGGACCGGTTACGCCATCGGGATATCCGGGAAAGTTTTCTACTTCGGTAGTGGTTGTTAATTGTCCGCCCGGTTCCATTCCTTGTATAATTACCGGATTAAGGTTTGCGCGTGCGGCATAAATTGCAGCTGTATAACCTGCAGGACCTGAGCCTATAATCAAACATTTAATTTTTTCCGCTTCTCCGTTGAAATCGACTGACTTTTTGTCATCGTTTTCGTTTAAATTCATTGGTTTTATAAAATCCATTGCTCTGTATTTATTTTAAATTATTCTTTAATTGATTGAAATTTAAATATTTAAATAATTAACTATTTAAAAACATATCTAATAGTTGTCAAAGCTTGTACCATTTTTAATTTTGACTATATCAAGCTTTTCCTGTTTTAAGGATTATTTATCTACTTTTGCAAAAGTATAATAAATATTTATATTTTTTAAATGATAATTTTGTTGCATAAGCAGTTGTATCTTAATTTTTTAATCATAAAATGAATACAGAGCAAATACCTGTAAGTATTATCACCGGATTTTTGGGTGCGGGAAAAACTACTTTAATCAATAAAATTATTGAAAAAGAGCCGGATAAAAAGTTTGCCGTTATTGAAAATGAGTTTAGCGATATGCCCATAGACGGTGAGCTTATTTCCGGGCTTACAGATAACCGGGTGTTTGAATTGGCTAATGGCTGTATTTGCTGTACTTTAGGTACTGAATTGCAAGAAACTTTGCAACAGTTATTGAATATGAATTTGGATTTTAATCATTTATTAATTGAAACTACCGGAATTGCTGAGCCTGATTCAATCATCCAAAATATAATTGCTAATGATGATATAAAGCAAAGCTTTATTATTCAAACAGTTTGTTGTGTTGTAGATGCTGTTCATTTTGAAACACACATTAAAGAAAAAGAAAATGTGAAACAATTAGTGGTGGCAGATACCGTAATTTTGACAAAAACGGAAAACTTGTCAGTCGGAGATTTGGAAAAGATAAAAAATCAAATTAAGGCATATAATCCTTTGTGCGATATTGTTGAAGCGGTTTATGGCGATTACGGTGACTTTGATTTAACCGGAGGTGCTTTTTTTAATGAAGATAATTTTAAAGGACTTTTTACTGAAATAGCTTTAAAGCATTCCCACGAACATGAGCATCATCATGAAATGGCTACCATTGGCATACAAATAAACGGAAATTTTGACATGAAAAAATTTTCTTTTTGGATGGATTATTTTTTGTACATTAATCAAAACAGCATTTATCGTGTAAAAGGTATTTTAAGTTTTGAAGGTTTAAGCCGGAAAATGATTTTTCAAGCTGTAAAATCTGCTTATGTAATTGAAGAAGGGAATTTTTGGCAAAGCGATGAAGAAAGAATCAGTAAATTAATTTTTATCGGTAAAAATCTTGATAAGCAGGCTATTAATGATGGTTTAAAAGAATTGATTGTTATGAATTAAACTTCAAATCGTCCGGTAGGACATTTGAACGTTTATTTTTACTTGAATTGAGCGATTATAAACTTGGTAAATTACAAATAGCCGGTCTTTTGGAATGAAAATTAATGCCTAATCAACTAATTAGTTTTTTTGAAATTTAGTATAAAAATGAAAATTATTAATAAAATACTTATAGGAATATTTTTAATTCCGGTTAAATTTTATCAATTATTTATATCGCCTATGTTACCGCAAACGTGTAGGCACACGCCTACTTGTTCACAATATACGGTAGAAGCTTTAAAAAAACACGGAGTAATTAAAGGAACGGTTTTATCGGTACGGCGTTTATCCAAATGTCATCCTTGGGGCACTTCGGGCTACGATCCGGTACCTGAGAATTATCAACTATTTAAATTTAAAAAATACAAACCCCAAAAATAATGCTTTAACCATGATTATAGATGTCTTGAAACACTCCATAATGATAACAGTTTTTGTTATCGTAATGATGCTTGTTATTGAATTTATCAATGTGCAATCAAAAGGAAGCTGGAATGCCTTTTTGCAAAAATCAACATGGCTGCAAATTGTAATTGCCGGATTTTTAGGAATTATGCCCGGTTGTTTAGGTTCATTTGCAGCGGTTTCGCTTTATGTGCATAATATTATCAATTTTGCTGCTTTGGTTACGGTTATGATAGCAACATCGGGCGATGAGATTTTTTTAATGTTTGCCATGATCCCCGATACTGCGGTAAAACTTATTTTTATCATATTCTTTATTGCTGTAATAAGCGGTTTTATCTTAAATTTCTTTACAAAAAAGAATTATATGCCGGAGCATCGTAAACAAACCGATAAATTTGAAAGTAAAGAACATGTTTGCAGTTGTTATAAAAGCAGTGAAATAATCGGACAGTGGAAAAATCTTACTTTTCATCGTGCATTATTGATGATAGGGGTGTTCTTATTTCTGACTTTTTTAATTACCGGTGATATAGGTCCCGAAGAATGGGGTTGGGAACGAATTACCTTTATATTAATAGTAGCTGTTGGTGCTTTTATTGTCAGCACAACAAGTGATCATTTTTTAACGGAACATATTTGGAGACATGTGGTAAAAAAGCATTTATTAAAAATATTTCTGTGGACTTTTGCTGCATTCTTATTAATCCACCTTCTTGAAGAGTACATTGATGTAAACCAATGGATACATGATAATGTTTGGTGGGTATTGCTTGTAGCCGTTTTGGTAGGAATTATTCCGGAATCAGGACCTCATATTGTGTTTATTTCGCTTTTTGTAAGCGGTGCGGTTCCTTTTAGTATATTGTTGGCAAATTCAATTGTACAAGACGGACATGGTGCAATCCCATTGCTTGCCGAGTCGCAAAAAAGTTTTTTGATGATGAAGTTGGTTAATGTTTTTGTGGGTTTATTGGTTGGCGGCTTGATGATATTTTTGGGCATGTAGATTTGTGTTAAAATGGCTAATACTTGTCCGACTACCGGCGGATTGTTGAATTGTTGAATGGTTGCAGGTTACTGCTTGTTCGACAACAGGTGGAATGTTAAATGGATTTGAGGTTTAATTGCTTACTGTATCAAGTTTGCCCATAAGTTTTAATAATTTAGTAATAAAGATTTCAGAGAATTTTTATCTTTGCGGCTTAAATAATAGAATATATGGCACAAAAACCTTCAATACCCAAAGGAACAAGAGATTTTTTACCTGTAGAGATGTTAAACAGGGAATATATTTTTGATACGATTAAAAGAGTTTTTCGCAAATATGGATTTTTACCCATTGAGACACCTGCAATGGAGAATTTATCTACACTATTGGGTAAATATGGCGAAGAAGGCGATAAATTATTATTTAAAATATTAAACTCCGGAGATTTTTTGGCAAAAGCCGATGAAAAATTACTGTCGGAAAAAAATTCCATAAAAATTACTCATCAAATTAGTGAAAAAGGTTTGCGTTATGATTTAACCGTTCCTTTTGCCCGCTATGTGGTGCAACATCGCAACGATTTGGTATTCCCCTTTAAACGTTATCAAATTCAGCCGGTTTGGCGTGCCGACCGTCCGCAAAAAGGACGTTATCGTGAGTTCTTCCAGTGCGATGTTGATGTTATTGGCAGTAACTCTTTACTTAATGAGTTTGAACTAATTCAAATCATTGATGATGTTTTTAATGAGTTAAAAATTAATACGGTAATAAAACTCAATAATCGTAAAATATTAAGCGGAATTGCTGAAATTATTGGTCATGCCGATAAAATTATTGATATTACCGTAGCCATTGATAAATTAGATAAAATAGGCTTGGAGAATGTTAATAAAGAACTATTGGCCAAAGATTTACCGCAAGAAGCTATTGACCGCTTGCAACCGGTTATTCAACTGGCAGGAACAAATGATGAAAAAATCGCTCAATTAAAACAAGTTTTAAACAGCTCGGAACTTGGGTTGAAAGGTATTGAAGAAATTGAGACTGTTTTGGACTACCTTAAAGCAAGTAATGTTAAAACAGAAGTTGAACTGGATTTAACGCTTGCACGCGGATTAAACTATTACACAGGTGCTATTTTTGAAGTTAAAGCCAAAGATATACAAATAGGCAGTATCTGCGGCGGAGGACGTTATGATGATTTAACCGGGATTTTTGGTTTAAAAGACGTTTCGGGCGTAGGTGTGTCTTTTGGTGCAGACCGTATTTATGATGTTTTAACACAGCTAAATAAATTTCCGCAAGCAGCAATGAATTCAACTCAAGTATTTTTTGTGAATTTTGGCAAAAAAGAAGAAATGTATTGTCTTTCCATATTAAATGAATTGCGCTCAAAAGGTGTTAAAGCCGAAATATACCCGGAAACGGCTAAAATGAAAAAACAAATGAATTATGCCAATAAAAAACAAATCCCTTTTGTTGTTTTAGCCGGCGAAAACGAAATGAACGAACAAAAAATCACCCTTAAAAATATGGAAACCGGTGAACAAAAAACAATTTCTGTGGATGAACTGTTGGCAATGTTCTAAATTTGCTGTGGTCTTATGAATTTTTAGGATATAAAGAAAGTTAAACATGTGAGTTAGAATGTTTGACTTTCTTTGTTTTAAAGCAATATTTTATAGGATTCTCCTAAGTTAAAGCTATAAATTTAATAAGCACTTAAAGCTTAAAGCCAACCACAAGTACATCATCAATTTGGTCGCATAAGGCATCAGTACCGTCTCCACAACTGCGCCATTCATCAAACTTTTTTTCTAAACGATAACGTTGTTCATTCATAGGCAGATGGTGTATCTCCATTAAAAAATCTTTAAAACGTTTTCGCATAAACTTTTCTCTTTTAGGCCCTCCGAATTGGTCTTGAAAACCATCAGAAAACATATAAAGCACCATATCTTTTTGGATAGGAATTATTTGTTTTGAGAAACGTCTTTCACTTTCGCGCTGAACACCGCCAATATCCATACTATCGCCTTTTACTTGAATTAATTCATTATTTACTATGTAAAAAATGGGATGTCGAGCACCGGCAAATTCAATAACGTTATTTTTATAGTCAAATACACAGA
>JALSLF010000507.1 GCA_026988445.1 Bacteroidales bacterium | reverse complement strand
AATCAGGTTTTAATGCTGATGCTTTTTCCTTAAGAGTTATTCTTAATACATTGGTATTTAGGTAAATTAATAGCTGATTTATAGTATTTATACGAAATTATAGCTGATTGTTACACATTATTATACCTAAATTGTGCAATTATGTTCAAAAAGAAGTGTCAAGATATTGAGACTAAAAAATCGATTACCAATGAGCTAATGTTTATCAATTTACTTTAATATACTGATTAGTATAAAAATCAGGAGACAAAGTTTCACCGGTGGCATTTTTCAACCATTGGTTTAAACCATATTTAGCTCCCGGTTTAAACAGATTTTCAATCATATATTTACCCACATCAGGATTATCAATGCATTTTGTATCGCAGGCACTACCATCGTCTTTTAAAATATTTTGCTTTACATAAAAATGAATTTGCGAAGCAATAAGTTCGCCCAGCATATAGTTATGATACGAACATGGCATAGTTATTAAATGAGTTTTAGTAGCCCAGTCCGGTGCGTTTCTGTCAGGAGGTCTGTTTACCAGCTGATATCGTTCAACCAAATCCCACCAAAGGGTGTTCAAATCTTGATCAGGGTTATTATAAAGTTCTTGTTCAAAACGATACATTACTTGTGCCCAACGTGCAAAAACAAATTTTTCAAGGCGTAACTGTTTAAGACTAATGTCTTTAAGTTTATCTGTTTTGTTTTTAGGAACATTCAACATTTTTTCAATCCACCCCATATTGCTTGAAAAGCTGCTAAATAAAGTAGCTACTGCATCGTTAGCTGCAAACTGAGGTGGTTTATGCAATGCAAAAGGCAAATCTTTATCAATATACTTTAAATAAGCGGCAAATCCTGATTCATAGAGCAAAGTAGTCATTGAACTCATTGAATGATTAACATTGGCAAGTATACGTACAGTACCTTTCCTGTCAATATCCGTAGTATATGCCAATTGACTTTTACGTTCTTTCGGATATAAATCACTATTATTTAAAACATCATCAATGTCCAGCCCTATGCCTTTAAAATAGTCTTTTACAACATCAACAGATTTAATATTTTTATAAAATTTATCAAAATTAATATTATAAATAAGAGGTGCTTTCTGAAAAAAACGGTTTTGATAATGCCAAGGCATAAGCTCTTCCGTATCAATTTTGAATTTTTTTGCCAAAAATGCATCTATTTCCTCTTTTAGCTGCATGTAGGGGCCCCTTGTGAGCATATCCAAATCATTAAAAATATTTTCAATTTCTTCGGGGTCTTGTCCGTTTGTTTTCAAAGCCATTTCGTAATAATTACTAAAACCCAGTTCTCTGGCAGCTTCATTACGTTTTTTAACAAGTTTTATTAAATCTTCGTTAACCAGACTCCCTACTTTTTTACTCGCTTCCCAGTATTTTTTTAATTCCTCTTCATTTGTTGAACTACGCAATACTTCTTCTATCTTATTAACCGATACAATTTTACCGTCAATTTCAGGACGAAAGGTGTTGAACTTTCTTTTTACTTCATTCTCCAAAGTAATTATTTCAACCAATTTACCTTCTTCTATTTGGTTGGGTAAAAATAAATTATACAATTCGTCCAATTCCCTGACAAGTACCGGATCGCTTATAAGTTTTGAACTTTTAATGTATTTCAGTTTTTTAAAACTTTCTTTATTTGAATGAATCTTGCTTAGCATAATTTTGTATTCCGTAGCTAATTTATACTGTTCTTCATCACCACTAACAGCCGCTTTATAGGCAGCTTCATTGTATTTTTGATAAAGCGGGGTAACTTTTTGCTCATATTCCTTAACAAATTCGTTAAACTCACGATTTATTTTTTCGGTTTCGGTTTCGGCACAAGCGCTTAAAAATAATAAAAACAGTATCATTGCTGCCGAAACGTTGTGGAGATTGGGTTTAAATTTAAGTATCATTACATGCATTTTTAGGTTAGACAAGAGTTTTTACAGTTCATTAAATTTAAGAAATAATTAAGGATTTTCAAAATTTAAAGAAGGCTTTATGTGTTCTTTATAAATATTTCACAGCTTTCTTCTTTTGGAAAGTTTAACGAACTAATTATCTTTGCAACTTATTTTGTGAAAAAAGCCTGTATTTTTACAAAATGTATTGTTTACAACCTTAAATCCGCAACTATGTTCATAGCGAAAAGACAGAATGTACGTCAGTATTGGTGTAGCGCAGTTTTGAGACACGCAAGCGTAGCATTAGTTACGGTGAGTATCGAAAAACGAGCATTCCCAATAATGGCGTACAGTCTGTCTTTGCAGTAGAAGATAGTTGCGGATTTAAGGTACAATCTAATTAAAAAAATAATTCATGGAAAAAGCACGTATTCAAGATTTGAAAGATTTTATTGGTAAAGAAGTAACAATCAATGGATGGTTAACGAATAAAAGAAGCGGAAAAGGCTTGGAATTTTTAATTATTCGTGATGGAAGCGGATTTTTACAATGCGTAGTAAGCCTTGACAATGTAGGAGAAGAAATTTTTCAACGTGCAAAGACTTTAAGTCAGGAAAGCTCAATAGAAATTACCGGTTTAATTCTTGAAGATGAACGCCAAATCGGTGGGTTTGAAATGCAAGTTTCGGATTTAAAGGTAATTGGTGCAGCCAATGCTTATCCTATTACCAATAAACCACATGGTGTGGAATTTTTAATGGACAATCGTCATTTATGGTTGCGTTCGCGACGTCAGTGGGCAATTATGCGGGTACGAAACCGATTGATATTTGCCATTCATAACTTTTTTCAACAGGAAGGGTTTGTACAAATGGATGCCCCTATTTTTACGGGAAATGCCGTTGAAGGAACTACAACTTTATTTGGTACCGAATTTTATGACGAAACTGCCTACTTAACCCAATCGGGACAGCTATATGGAGAAGCTATGGCTATGGCAATGGGTAAAATTTATACTTTCGGACCAACTTTCCGTGCCGAAAAATCAAAAACACGCCGTCATTTATCCGAATTTTGGATGATTGAGCCTGAAATGGCATTTTATAATAACGAGATGAATATGGACTTAATTGAAAAGTTCATTAAATATATTGTTAAGACCGTTAAAGAACAAAGTTCTTTTGAATTTTCAATTTTAGAACGCGATACGGATATTTTTGATAAAATAGCCGGTGAAAAATTCCCGCGTTTAACATACGATCAAGCAGTACGAATATTGCGTGGCGAAGAAAAAGTAAACGGTAAAACAACCATTGAAACTCTGGAAAGCGACTTTAAAAATGTTCTTCGTGATATTGAAGATAAGCATAAGGCAATTGAAGAAGCAGAAAAAGAAATTAAAGCAGGTGTAAAAAAAGGGAAACGCAATTATTTGCAAAATAAAATTGACACCCTGAAAAATGAAATTAAAGACTTAGAAGAGCGTAAACGCGTAATTCCGCAATGGATTGAGTCTGCACAAAACTTTAAATACGGAAACGATTTAGGCGGCTCGGATGAAACCGTATTGACACGAATGTTTGATTTGCCGGTAATGGTTTATAACTGGCCACACGAAGTGAAAGCTTTTTATATGAAACGCGATGAAAAAGACCCGAATTTGGCAAAAGGTGTAGATGTTTTAGCTCCCGAAGGCTATGGCGAAATTGTGGGTGGCGGTGAGCGCGAAACAGATTTGGATTTATTAATCGGTAAAATTCATGAACACAAGTTGCCTATGGAAGCTTTTGAATGGTATTTAGACCTGCGCCGCTACGGTTCGGTACCTCATGCCGGTTTTGGTTTAGGGTTAGAACGTATGGTAGCTTGGATTTGTAAAATTAAACATATACGCGAAACCATTCCTTTCCCAAGAATGTATGGAAGATTATTCCCGTAAGCTTGTATATTGGTGTATTAGTATAATTATTAATACAAATATCAACAGTTCAGTACTTTTTTGTTCTCAACTGACAATAAATGATTATCAATAGCCCCGACTTTTAAGTCGGGGAATAATTGAATCTAAGGTAACAAGGCTTTAGCCCGACTTAATATTTGTCAAACAAAAAATTTAACGAACAATTAAATATACCAATACACTAATTACCAATTATCCGATATTTTACTCTTTCGCCCCATAAGCCAAATCGCCTGCATCACCCAATCCGGGGACAATATAGGCTTTTGCGGTAAGTTCATCGTCTAAAGCACCTACCCAAAGGGTAAAATCATTTTCGGGTATATGCCTTTTGGTATATTCAACGCCTTCTTTGCTGGCAATAACGGTAATAATATGTGTATGAGCCGGTTTTCCTTTTTCAAGCATACTCTGATATGCCAATACCATTGATGAGCCGGAAGCCAACATGGGATCTGAAAGTATTAATATTTTATCATTGATTAAGGGTGAAGAGAGGTATCCGAATTGAATATCAAAACCACCTTCTTTGCGGTATTTACGAAATGCCGATATAAAAGCATTTTCAGCACGGTCAAAAAAATTCAGCAAACCTTGATGAAGCGGTAATCCTGCTCGCAAAATGGTGGCTAATACTATTTTATCGGCAGGCAGCATCATGTCGGATGTTCCTAAGGGCGTGGTAATTTGTTCTTGTTTGTAATTCAAGCTTTTACTAATTTCATAAGCAAATATCTCCCCTATACGCTCCATGTTTTGCCTAAAACGCATTTTGTCTTTTTGAATATTTACATCTCGCAATTCCGCAATAAAGCGGTTAAGTATTGAGTTTTCTTTGTTCAATAATTTAATCATTTTTTAAATAATCTTAATGGGAAAAATAAATTATTAATTTTAATTGCCGGATAATTGTATGGTTTTGCACCAAACCCGGCATAAAAGCGGGCTATTCCGTCTATCATTGAGCCTTCAAAATCTAAAATCATATTGCGCGAAGCAAATTGTTTGATAAATTCATCAACCAATAAAAACATAGCACCGGTTTGTTTGGCTTCCTCATTGGCAACCGATAAAATAAAACATGCCTTGCTGTTTGAATAAACAAATAAACCGGCAGCACAAAGACTGTTGTTTTGTGAATACGCTCCATATAAAAGTCCTGAGCTTTTTCGAGCCGAAGCAGCTATTAGTCTGCGAATTACTGCTATTTCTTTTTCAGTATAGCCTTGTGGGTTTCCGCTTGATTGAATTAAATTAATGACCTGATTAGGCTGTAATCCTTGCACTACAGAAATTTTATTTTTTGTAGCTTTTCTGATGTTTCTTATGGCATTTTTTTTATAATGCCTGAAAATATTCTCATAGTCGCGTATCAATTCCAATTCGTAAGTAACTTTTTGCTCTACTTTTAGCCTTTTTTCGGTAGATATAAGATTAAATTTGTTCAAATTAATTTCAATAAATTTGTATTTTGCCGGTATGGCATGAATAAATTCACGTACAATTTGTTCGGATAATTGTTTTAATGAAAAAATTCCAAGTTGTTGTGTAAAAGCAGGTTGGTACAAATAGCTTATTCCAAATTTACGCTTATTTGTAAGTGGCATCACGGTTTCATAATCACCATACACCAATGCTTCCCAGTTTTCGTTCACAACATCTAAATACCACGAATAAGCATATACCAGCCCGTTAATTGAACCGGAAATGCATTTGTCCCACTTTTTTACATCAATTTCTTTTTGTTTCAGATATTTAATTTTCATCCGGATTTAGCGCAAATTCAATCATTTTCTCATACACATTCTGCCAGTTTTTCCACTGTTTTTTTGTGCCTAAACTTTCATTATGCCATAAACTTACAAATAATCCGTTTACCTTTTTCACATTTTTGATAATTTTTTTTATTTTTTGCTCTGCTTGTAAAGTATTATATGCATTATAGTCTTTTAAACCCACATCCATTACCGAAAAAGGAATAATTTTCAGCTTTTCTTCTTTATTTTTCAATAAATCGAAAAAATAAAAAGGCGTACAAGTACCGGCTCTAAAACCGGGTGTTTCTGCAAAACCCATACTGTAATCTTCTTTAATGCCAATTTTTAAAAGATTTTGATAAGTTTCGGGTATTTTTAATATCAAAAAATGTTGCCGGCTAACAAAAATAGACTGTTCAGCCACCTTTTCCAATACTTTTTTTTCATTTTTTAATATTTCAAGATTTGTATTCGACGCAAACGAAGGATGAATCCCGATTTTATAGTATGTGGCAATTTTTTGCACTAATTTTTTAAATGCTTTGCCTTTCGGCGATATGTTTTTATCGTATTTGGCATAAGCGCCGGTTAAAAAAAAGAAAATTGCTTTTAATTGATGTTTTTGATGAACTTTAATCAGATAATCATAGCTGTTATACGGGTCATTTTTTAGATTAAAATGTACTAATGTTTTTTCAAAAACACCCGTAAAATCCAAATTTAAAATCAGTTTGGCATAAGCCAATGAGCTGCGTATAAATCCTTTGTAACGATAAGCGTAGGCATTATCAATATCAATGGTTGAAAGGTAGCGGAATTTATTTTGCTTGAATTTTAAGTTTGGGTAGTGTTTTAAAAGGGTCGTTTTTAAATGTTCAGCCCATATATTAATTACCGGTTGCTCAATAAAATCGTGCTTAAGTGCTAAACTCTTTTTTGCCGGAAATCGTCCGAATTTATCCGGTACATAATCTAAATATTCTTCATATCGCGATAGCAAATAAAAGCTTGCCGCAAAAATATCAAAAGGGAAAAAAGAAAATTCATTTGTTTTAAAAAAAGCTTTGGTGTTTTTAAACGGAAAAACTTGAATATCGATATTCTTAATATCTTGCTCAAAAAGTAAAGGCGAAGCCTTTAAAAATAACATTTCTTTTTCAAAAGGATTATCAAAACCGTAAAAAAACTTTGGTGAATCAGCCCGCTTGAAAATTTTTAAATTATCGGTTAATACATAATTTAGTCCCCAAAGTTCTTGCATTATAAAATGAAAAATATACGATAAGCGCGAACTAAGCTCGGGACAATAAATGATCATAATAAACTTAAATTAATCCTTCATCTTTAAAACTAAAATATTTTTTTTCGCCGATTATTAAATGATCAAGCACACTAATTTCTAAAATTTCGGCAGCATTAACTATTTGTTTGGTAAGTGAAATATCTGCTTTGCTTGCTTTTAAGTTCCCCGTAGGGTGATTATGGCATAAAATAATGGCAACGGCAAGTTTATCAATAGCTGCTTTCATAATCAGCCTGATATCTACACTTGTAGAATGGATACCACCTTGTCCGATTTTTTGTTTATCCAAAACATCATTTTTACGGTTTAAAAAGATTACCCAAAATTCTTCGTGCGGCAAATCAGACAGTAAAGGGTGCATTAAGGCAAAAACATCTTGGCTTTTTTTAATCTGTTTTTTTTCAAGCACATCAGAAAGCTTACGCCTCCTGCCTAACTCCAAGGCAGCCACAATACTTATGGCTTTGGCTTCGCCAATACCTTTAAATTTCATTAAATCGCTGATGCTTTGCTTGCCTAATAAGTGTAAATTATTATCTACACTGTTCAGAATACGTTTTGCCAATTCAACGGCAGTTTCTTTGGTGCTGCCTGAACCTATTAAAATGGCAATAAGTTCAGCATCAGTAAGGCTTTGCCTACCTTGTACCATTAATTTTTCACGCGGGCGATCCTGTAATGCCCAATCGGTTATACTCAATTTTTCAGGCATAAAACTTTTAAATATTCAAAACAAATTTAATTGAAAACTTGCTTTTACGAAAATTTAAGCTAAATAATCCTACAAAAAACAGGCTTTCAGCCTATTTTATAATAACCAAAGAGCAACGCCTTGGGCTAAGTGTAAAAACAAAGGTAATATTCGCACTGAAAGTGCAATTTAATTTACCCTTTCAGGGTGTTTATCCGTGTTTAATTTTTACCCAAAACATTGCCATTAGCTATGATTTAATAAGATTTTGAGCCTTTAAAAGAGTATAGTTTTCGATAAATTAAATACTTTAAACCAAATAATTCTATCGAAAATAGGCTGAAAGCCTGTTTTATAATAGCCCAAGGGCAACGCCTTGGGCTAAGTGTAAAACAAAGGTAATATTCGCACTGAAAGTGCAATTTAATTTACCCTTTCAGGGTGTGTATCCGTGTTTAATTTTTACCAGAAACATTACCATTAGCTATGATTTAATAAGATTTTGAGCCTTTAAAAGAATACAATCTTTACAATTCACCGTCCACTTTTAGCTTCATATTCCTGATATAAGCAATATTGGCAACAATTAATATAACAGCCAGAGTAACATATACCGATGTAGGTATTGGTACCGGATCGCCGGTTGCATAGGAATGTAAGCCCGATAAATAATAGTTTACACCAAAATAAGTCATCACTACCGATGAAAAACTAATTAGCGAAAGAAAATTAAAAGTGAAAATTCCTTTTAGTTTAGGTATTAAACGAACGTGAAGTACAACGGCATATACCAATACAGATATTAGTGCCCAAGTTTCTTTAGGATCCCAGCCCCAATAACGCCCCCAGCTTTCGTTTGCCCAAACACCGCCTAAAAAAGTACCTATAGTAAGCAAGTACAAACCTACGGTTAAACTCATTTCGTTGGTATAAGTAAGTTGTAAAATATTTTTATCAATGCGATTTTTGTTTTCCGTATTTTTAACAATCATCAATATCAGATTTACAAAACCGAGAATAGCTCCAAGCCCCAAAAAACCATAACTTGCAATAATAACCGCAACATGAATGGTCAGCCAATAAGAGTTCAAAACAGGCACCAAGGTGGTTATTTCAGGGTCTATCCAACTTAAATGTGCAATCAACAGAACCACTCCTGCCAAAGAAGTGGTAGCAGCCAAAGCAATTTTATTGTGATTTGCAAAAGCAATTCCTGCCAAAAGGGTTACCCAAGCAATATAAATCATACTTTCATAACCATTACTCCAGGGTGCATGACCGGAAATATACCAACGCAATGCC
>JALSLF010000506.1 GCA_026988445.1 Bacteroidales bacterium | reverse complement strand
ATAACTATTGCTTTTCAATAAGTGGTGTTATTTTAGATGAAGGACTAAATAAGGACATCAATCTCGCCTATCAATATTACACTGAAGAAAAACTTGATTTTGCCATATTTGCATTTAAAAAAGCAATGGAAAATACGGATTATCCTTTCGGGAAATTTTATATTGACTTAATCCAAATTTATGTTGAAAAAAATGATATAAACAATGCGAAAATTTGGTTCAATAAACTAAAATCCGGAAATTTCATTGACAAAAACGAAGTTTTGCATCATTTACAAAACACAAAGTATTATAACCGATTGGTATTTTAATCTACAAAAATATCATGTTAAATAAACAATTTAAATTAATTTTTGAAAAAGCACTACTTGAAGAATTAGAAGAATTACAAAGCACCAGCTTACTGCCTAATAGTGTTTTGTTAAAATCAGGAAGTTATATAAAAGTTATTCCACTGGTTATTAGTGGAAAAATTAAAGTAATTAAAAGCTCAGACAGTGATAAAGAAATTCTTTTGTATCACATTATGCCTGCCGAAAGTTGTATTTTATCCATAACTGCATCCTTTAACGGAGAAAAAAGTAAAGTTTATGCACTAACCGAAACCGATACGGAAATTATCATTGTACCGGCTACTAAAATAAAAGAATGGATGAATAAATATGCAAGCTGGCGTACTTTTTTAATGAAATTATACAATGAACGATTAGTAGAATTATTAAGTATTGTGGACGAAGTTGCTTTCAAAAATGTTGATTACAGACTTATAGAGCGATTAAAAGAAAAAAGTGACAATAATACCCAAGAAATTTACATCACACATCAACAACTTGCCGATGAATTAGGCACTGCGCGAGAAGTAGTTTCGCGTCTTTTAAAAAAGCTTGAAAACGAAGGAAAAATAGAGATTAGTAGAGGAAAAATAAAAATTATTGCTGCTCTGTAACTTCTGTCACTGTTATTTAAAGCCGAATTCTATAAATTTGCCTTATTATTCATCATTAAATTATATGATTATAAAACATAATGTAGGTAAAGCAGACAAAGTAATTCGGATTATTTTAGCAATTATTATTGCAGGATTAGGATATTACTATAAAAGCTGGTGGGGCTTAGTTGCAATTGTACCCTTAGCAACTGCTTTCATGAGTTTTTGCCCGTTTTATCCGATTTTAGGAATAAGCACTTGTAAGAAAAAAGAGTAATTTGAAAATTTTAAATGCTATGTCGCAATTTTTTATTGCGACATATTTTTTTACCTAAATTAAGTGATTATGTACAAAAAGAAGTGCCAAGATATTGAGATTAAAAAGCTTAGAAAAAAAAGTAAGAATACCGGTTGGTATTTGAGTCTTTTTTTGTAAATCTTTTTAACTCAATAGATTGGTGCTTATTGAAGTAGATAATCCCTCAATTTAGGTTTTATTCGTCCGCCACTATTTTCCCTGCAATAAACTCAAAAGTATAAGTAGATGAGCTCTCACCATTACCATAAGCAGCCATTTGCTTATAAATAAGGCAATCCGCATTAGTACCTTCAATTTTTTTTAATGCAAGTTCGGCTGCACTCATTAAATTATTGGTATAGGTCGTAATTCGTACTAAACCTATTTCCTCGTATCCTGGAGCATTTAATTCAGATAAAAATAATTTCACATTAGTGTTTTGCAACTGATTTTTAACCATATAGCTTGACGGAACAAACTCTGATGTTGAGCCACACGCACTCAAAGCAATAATTAGCGTAGAAATGATTAATTTCGTTTTCATTTTAGATTAAGTTAAGGTTTTTTCTATAATTTTGTCCATAAAATACGAATTTACAAAATTATAGATAAACAATGAAGCAATACCTTAATTTATTACAGCACGTTTTGGAAAACGGAATAAAAAAAGAAGACCGTACCGGAACAGGAACCATTAGCACATTCGGCTATCAAATGCGTTTTGATTTATCAAAAGGTTTCCCACTCTTAACTACAAAAAAAATTCATTTACCTTCGGTAATTCATGAATTATTATGGTTTATCAAAGGCGATACCAATGTTAAATATTTGCAGGAAAATAAAGTACGTATTTGGAACGAATGGGCAGATGAAAACGGTGAGCTAGGCAGAATATATGGTTATCAATGGCGCTCATGGACTGCTGAAAACCGGAATATCGATCAATTAAAAGAAGTAATTGAAAGTATTAAAAACAATCCAAATTCGCGCCGTCATATTGTAAGTGCATGGAATGTAGGCGATTTGGATAAAATGAACTTGCCACCCTGCCATATTTTATACCAATTTTATGTTGCAGACGGTAAATTATCGTGTCAATTATATCAGCGCAGTGCCGATACTTTTCTTGGTGTACCCTTTAATATTGCTTCCTATTCCCTTTTATTGATGATGATGGCACAAGTTACCGGTTTACAAACCGGAGAATTTATCCATACATTAGGCGATGCTCATATATACTTAAACCATATTGAGCAAGTAAATTTACAGTTAAACCGCGAAACACGCCCTTTGCCTAAAATGAAATTAAATCCGGATGTAAAATCTTTATTTGACTTTATATATGAAGATTTTGAACTTATTGATTATAATCCTCATCCCGTAATTAAAGGAAAAATATCTGTATAATTGGTATATTAGTAAATTGGTATATTGGTTTATTAATTAATACCAATACATCAATACACCAATATACTAATATACTAATCGCCAACAAACTAAATAATTTTTAAAATGATAAATTTATCAATAATAGCAGCAGTTGATAAAAATAATGCAATCGGCTACCGGAATAATTTGCTTTGCTATCTTCCGGCAGATTTAAAACATTTTAAACAACTCACAACAGGACACAGTATTGTTATGGGGCGAAAAACTTTTGAATCGCTACCAAAGGGTGCATTGCCTAATAGAAAAAATATCGTGTTAAGTAAAAATAGGGATTTTCATTGTGAAAATTGTACCATAATCCGGTCGGTAGATGAATTATTTAAGCTACAACATGATAATGAGGAAATTTTTATAATTGGCGGTGCACAAATTTACGAATTGTTTATAGATAAAGCATACAAACTTTATTTAACGCATATACACCATGAATTTAAGGCAGATACTTTTTTTCCTGAATTTAACAAAGAAAACTGGAAAATTATAGAAAAAAATGATTTTGAAGCTGATGATAAGAATAAATTCAGCTTTTCGTTTATTACTTACCGGAAGAAACACAATAACACAATATATTAATTATCAATCATATACACACATATATTTATTACACTCTGATAAAATAATAAAAAATTCTATCAGGGTATTTTATTTTTTAAGTGTTATATAAGTGAAATTCAATGATGACCGGTTATTAACATTATTGTATAACACTTAAAAATTTAATAATCATGAAAACACTTAAATTTAGTTTAGTATTAGCAGCTTTTTTCAGTTTTATTTTTTTTACTTCTTGTGAAAAAGATAATATCATAAACACCGATGAAACAGTAGCAGATGCAGAAGATGTTGCCGCATCGGAAGATCTATTTGATGATGCCTTTGATCAGGCAGAAATCTATGAAAACGGTGCACAAAAATCAGCAGATACCGCCGACTATTGCATGCCAACCATTACTATTGAATACCCTGAGGGCACACCTTATCCGCGAAAAGTTACTATTGATTACGGAACAGACGGTTGTAGCGGAAGAAACGGTGCAGTTCGGAAAGGAAAAATTATTGTAACAGTTAACGGATATTTTCTGGAAACCGGTTCAAAAAGAATTGTAACTTTTGAAAATTTCTATGTAAATGATTACCAAATAATGGGCACTAAAACAGTTACCAATATGGGACAAAACGATGCAGGAAACTGGGTACGCAAAATTGAAGTAGATGGAAAAGTTGTTACTCCCGAAGGTAAAGAAATTACCCGTATATCAACTCGTGAAAGAGAATGGATTGAAGGTGCCAACACTCCCTTCTTCTTCTGGGACGATGTATTTTCAATTACGGGGCGCGCCAGTGGTGTAAACAGAAAAGGAGTCGCATACACAGCGGAAATAACTAAGCCCTTAATTAAAGCACGTAATTGCCGTTGGATACAAGAAGGAACTATTAGTATTACTACTGAAAACGGAACAGCCAGTTTGGATTATGGCGATGGAACTTGCGATAATGTAGCAATTCTAAGCATTAATGGCGAAGAAAGAGAAATAAAATTCGGGTGGTAAATTTTTATCAGTTGTTTTTAAAAAAGGGTATTCTTAATGAATGCCCTTTTTTAATTCCTTGATTTTAACCTAAATTGAGCAATCATCTACTTCAATAAGCACCAGTCTGTTAAGTTAAAATGATTTACAAAAGCATATCGCTATACGATACGGAAATTAAATCCTCTTCATTAATTTCAAAAAGCTGTAAATAATAATTACATTGCTTTAATAAAGTTTCACGTTCTTTTTCCTGTTTGCCAATAGCTTCTATTTCAACAAACTCTCCTAAGTTTTTCACTTTATCCAGATGAAATTTAACATTATCAATAAAATAAATCTCGCGTTGTTTATCTACAGTAACTAATTCACCCAAGGCATTTATCAATACTTGTTTTAAATCACTTATTTCTTTAGCCCGATACAGTGAAACATCACTTTCTTTTGGTTCAGAGGTATTTTCACGCCGGTAAAAAATGAGTGAATTTTCAATATTTCCTTGTCGCAATTTTAAACGACCATCCGGAACTTTAAAATAAGTATCCACTTGATGGTCGGTTCCTTTAAAATCGGCATTTTTTGATTTTAAAATACTACGTATTTTATCGTTTCGGGTAGAACGTGCTTTTATTTCAATATTAATGTGTTTCATTCTATTTAACTTTATTACAACTCACCGTTTTCAATTCGTATAACAATATCTTCAATCATTTTATCATCGCCTTGGGGGTCGTATTCCATTTTCAGATTATTCCCGAATAAACGTGCAACGGATTGCCAAAAAAAAGCATTCAAAGAGCCTTTCAGCTCTTTTACAATGGCATAGGTAGTATATCCTGTTTCCCGATTAATCAGTTTTACCAAAATGCGTCCTTGAGTATAAGTTAGCTTTCGTAATTTGCCTTCAAATTCATCTTTAAGCTCTTGTTCTTTTTTTTTGAGATAGGCTTTTTTTTCTTTTTCGGTTTTATATTCATCAAGATGGCTGTGAATATCGCTCAATTGTTCACTAACAATAAGTGAGTAAGGATAAACTTTTTTTACATAACGCACCAATCGCGAATACCTCCTGTATTGTTTACGCGATTTAAACTTAAAAGGCGGACGAATAATTATTTGTCTTAATCCAACATGTATAACCGTATCGCCATCAATTACATCACCATACACTAAATATCCTTCATAATTTTCAAATTTCCGGGCACTATCGGGCTGAATAGGTATTTGAGCCGGTATAAGTTCCTGTACTAAAAGAAGAAAGAATAATATGACTATTTGTTTATACATGCGTTCTCCTATTAAACTCCACACAAAAAATCTCACCAAAACATCTTTATAACGCAGTATTAAAAAAAATGTTTGCTATAAGCGATTTTTTCTCCAATTAGAAACTACTTGTTTTTGTCCGTTTTCGGAAAATAAAGTTTTTTGATTAATATTTTCAAAAATATTGGCGGCAACTATGGCAGCAATTTGTTGTAAATCTTCATCACTATCCTCTTTTATTTGCTCAGGATGAAAATAGTTTTGTACAAAATGCGTATTGTAGTTACCCGATACAAAAGCTTCGGAATCCATAACAAATTTTCCAAATGATAAAGTAGTTTCAATTCCGAGAATACGGTATTCGTCAATTGCACGCTTCATTCGGGCAATAGCTTCGCTCCTATCCTTTCCATAAGTGATAAGTTTGGCTATCATCGGGTCGTAGTGAATGGGTATATCCATAGCTTGCTCATAAGCATCGTCCACACGCACGCCAATTCCTTGCGGAAGTTTGTACATTTTTAACTTACCAATATTCGGTAAGAAATTGTTTGCAGGGTCTTCGGCATATACACGCAGCTCAATTGCATGTCCGTTAATTGATAAATCGTCTTGCGAGAAGGAAAGTTTTTCGCCGCGGGCAATTTTTATTTGTTCTTTTACCAAATCAATGCCGGTAATAAATTCAGTAACCGGATGTTCTACTTGTAAACGTGTATTCATTTCGAGGAAATAAAAATTTCCTTTGTCGTACAAAAACTCTACAGTTCCTGCGCCTGTATAATTGCAAGCGCGCGCAACATCCACAGCACTTTCGCCCATTTTTTTTCTTAAATCCGGTGTTAAAACCGCCGATGGTGCTTCTTCAATTACTTTTTGATGACGGCGCTGTACGGAACATTCGCGTTCAAAAAGATAAACAATGTTTCCATGTGTATCGGCAAGTATTTGTATTTCGATATGGCGTGGCGATTCTACATATTTTTCGATAAAAACCGCACCGTTTCCAAATGCTGATGTAGCCTCGTTAACGGCTAATTGCATTTGTTCTTCAAAATCTTTTTCTTGATGAACAATGCGCATTCCTTTACCACCGCCACCTGCTGATGCTTTAATCAATATGGGGTAACCTATGGTTTGGGCTGTGCGTTTTGCTTCTACAATATCGGTCATGGCTTGGTCGGTACCCGGCACCATGGGTATGTTGTATTTTTTAACTGCTGCTTTTGCCGAAAGTTTATCGCCCATAATTTCAATGGCTTGGGAAGAGGGTCCAATAAAAATTACACCTGCTTCTTGAACTTTTCGAGCAAAACCGGCATTTTCGGACAGAAAGCCGTAACCGGGATGTATTGCATCTACTCCAAGCTGTTTGCAGACTTGAATAATTTTATCTCCATCTAAATAAGATTGATTGGAAGGCGGCGGACCAATTAAAACAGCTTCGTCAGCATAGCGCACATGCAGAGCCGCTCTGTCGGCTTCGGAATATACTGCTACGGTTTTAATACCCATTTCTTTGGCAGAGCGCATTACTCTTAATGCAATTTCGCCACGATTGGCAATTAATATCTTTTTCATTTATAATTAGTTCAGGTTTGAAATTTCCTTGCAAGATAAATAATTGAATAGAAAGTTCAAAAAATATCTGTTTTAAGCCGGATGTATCGCTTTTAACTTTTTATCGCTCAGATTTTTATACGCTTATTTTAAAATTGTTTTATTTACCATGCAGTAGCACCAAAGGTGCGAGATAATATTTTAAACCCTTAATCGGTATATTTTACGGGAAAACCAAAATTATTTCCGTAATTATCGGACAAATTTATCACGCACCTTTGGTGCTCTGCTATTTTTTGAAACTATACAACACCTGTCCCGTTGGGATAGGCTGGTATATTACGCTCCTTTGGTGCTGAAAAAAACATTTTTGATTATTACCTAAATGGAGACCTAAAAACAAACGAAAACAATGTAAAAGTTAAAATTTTAAGTTATTTACGAATATTATTTTGAAAAGCAATAGCACCAAAGGTGCGGAATATTATAGTATTGGGTGCAGCCCAATGAATCCTGAACAAGAATAAAAATTAGCACCAAGGGTGCGAGATAATATTTTAAACCCTAAATCGGTATATTCTATTTAATAGTTCGTTAAATTTTTTATTTGATAAAAATCAATTTGGGCTAAAGCCCTGTTACTATGCTAATTAATTATTTCCCGACTTATACCGAATCGTTATCATGTAACAGAAAATAAATTTTCTTAACATGCTAATCGTTCGGCATAATACTAATATTTTTTTATTAATTTTGATAGCAGTTTAGTATTAAAAGTCTGGGCTATAGATAATCGCTCATTGTCAATTGATTACAAAAAAGAACCGAGCTGTTGCTACGAAAAACCAATATTATTTCCATAATTATGGGACAAATTTATCACGCACCTTTGGTGCTCAGCTGTTTTTTGAAACAATACCAACCTATCCCGTTGGGATAGACTGGTATATTACGCACCTATGGTGCAAGGGAAACCACTTTTTATTTAGCTAAATTGAGCGCTTATCTTATTTAATTCGCCGATTGTTGGAGAAATTAGTGGTTTATTTTTTCTTAATAAGGAATGCCGATTAAGGATTTTTAAACACTATCGAGTGCTAAAAAAACTCTGTCAGGTGCTATCGCACACTGACCGGTTTGTAAACTGATGCAGGCTGACCGGTTTATGTTACGAAGGGGTTTATGTGTGCTGCGGCAGGGATTGCAGCGGATAGCCCACAGACTGCAAGGCTTTGCAAAACTTTTGGCAAAAGAGCGACCGGCGGAAGCTCCTTTTGCCAAATTAGTTTTGCAGGCTTGCAGGCGAGGACTATAAGCGAAAAGCCCGTTCGCCGCCCAAAATCTTACTCTTTAATTTCGGTAATTTCAGAGTATGATTCTAATTTTCCTTTTTTGTCGTAGTTTTCGGTGCGTACGACGCCTACGCCCTCAGCCATCCATTGCGCTGTGGATACGGAAATTTTTATAAATGCCATTTTTGTTTGGGTGGTGCTGGTAAGTTTTACGCAGTCGAAAGTTCCCGCTGGTGTGCTGAGTTTTTCAAATCCTGCTACCTTGCGGTTTGTAATTACGGTATGGATGGTCATTATTTTCATGCCTTGATTGGAAACGATGATGTCAATTTTTGCATCGGGCAAGCTTTGACCTTCGGATAGTTTGGAAGGTATGCTCAAATTTTCGGAATTAACTTCCATATCCATGCCTTGGTATTTGCTGAGTGTGTTGCCCATGTATGCATCCCAATTTACTTGAAAGTCACCGTTTTCGCAACGTATGCTAAATTCATGGATTAGTAATGAGTCGGGTACATCTTTTGAGTCTTTTGTTTCGGTACGGTTTTGTACTTTTACTTCTTGAAAGTTTGCTCCTTCTTTATAATCAAGCACTTTTTGATAAAGTTTTGAAGTTTCTTTTCCTTT
>JALSLF010000505.1 GCA_026988445.1 Bacteroidales bacterium | reverse complement strand
TTACAACTTAAAGATACTAATTATCAGTATCTTAACAAAATAATTATGCTGCTTTTTTTCTGTTTTTCAACACTTTAATTAACTTGCGAAAGTTAAATATTTAATTATTGTATCCGTGTACTGTCGGCATCAATTGAATATCCTGCAAAAATGCCAAAACCATTTTCTACATTGGTGTAAACCTGTACCGGCTCCATAAAAAATTCGTCCTGTGCCTCCATGTGTTTTGATAATGTTTTGTAATATAAATAGTAATCTTTGCTTACGGTATAAAAATATACATAATATGAAATATCAACAGCTGAGGATTCAATTGGGTTACCAAATTCATCATACATTATTCCATAATAACCGTTGTAAGCAAAAAATTTTAATGAATAATTTTTACCGTTAAAAATATCATCATTTACCAGAAGACCTCTGTCTAAGTACCAATCATCACTAAATGCACTTGGATCAGTACTATATAAATATAGCCGGTCAAAATATATGTAAGTAGTATCAGCACCTGTAGAATAACTGGTACTGTGTTCTACAACCCGTTCGTACACCTGAATAAAATAATAATTTTCGGAATTAATATCATCATTAAATTCTATGGTAAAACCAATAGCATCATATCCTTCTTCATCTTTTGTGTTATAAACTTCTAAGCTTTTCATATCAGTTTTTTTTGGGATATAGCTTTCCACAACCGATTCAGGAAAATCACCGGCTTTTACTTCCAATTTATAGTTCTTATCTGCTTTAAGCACATAATTACTTACATATTCACTATCAGGAGTTTCTTGTAATTTTTCAATAAAATTATCTTCTTCAAACAAACGAATATCTGCATTTGGAACTTTTTCATAAGTATATTTACTATCTAAAATGTATCTGCTTTTTGTTAAACTTAACTGCAAAGCACTATCGGCAGCAAAAAAACTATTGATAACTAATTTCCTGCCGTCATCAGGAATATCTATTTGTATTGTTTTTTCACAAGAAAAAAATACGATACTTGTTAATATCAGAATAAAAATATTTTTCATCATAGATGTTTATTAAAATTTGAACGAGTAACTTACAAAAGGGATCATTGGGAACAATGAGGCTTGTTTTAATACGGTTTTTGAATCACCTATATTATTGTACTCATAAGAATAGTACAAAAAGAACGGATTTTGGCGATTATACATATTATAAATACCTACACTCCAAGTTCGAGTTCCCCATTTTTTTTCTTTATGAAAATTTACATTAAAATCCAGTTTATGATAATTGGGCATTCTAAAGCTATTACGATGCGGATAATATTGAATATCATAATAACTATTATTAAATGCCGATTGATATTTTTCCGTAGCCAAAGTAACCGCATATCCGCTACCGAACACCCAAGATGCTCCAATATCCACTCTATCGGAAAACTTATGCGAAAAAACAATGCTTATATCGTGTCTTCGGTCGTATTTGTACGGAAAACGCTCACCAAAACTGATGTTATCAAACTGCCTTTCAGACCAAGCTAAGGTATAGCCAATCCAACCGGTGGTTTTTCCAAGTGTTTTACGTAGTAAAAATTCGATTCCGTAAGACCGGCCTTTACCTATTTCGATTTTTTTCTCCCAATCATCATTAACTAATAAAAAACTGGCACCTTCTTTATAACCTATCAAGTTGTTCATCTCTTTATAAAAACCCTCTAAACTAATTTCCCATCCCTTGCCAAAAGTAAGCATACTACCTAAAGCATATTGTGTAGATTTTTGTGGTCCGATACTATCGGTAACCGGAAGCCATAAATCAGTGGGCAAACCAATGTTACTGTTTGAGAGTAAATGCACATACTGAGCCATTTGTGAATATGCGGCTTTAACCGACCAATTAGGTTTAAGCAAATATCGCATTGATAATCGCGGTTCGATGTTGTAATAGAATTTTTTATTCACATAAAATGCCGAAGCATGAACTCCTGCATTAATTTTAAATTTACCAAAAGTCATATCATCTTCAATATATACAAAGCTTTCGTTGGTAAATAATTTTTTGTTACCAAAAGTTGTATCCACATTATTTTTATTATCGGTACTTTCTTTATAAGCATTTACACCCGGATTAAATGTATGATAGGTATAATTTGCTCCAAAACGGATATAATGGTTTGGATTTGGAATGTAATCAAAATCGGTTTTTGCAACCCAGTCATCAATTCCCGAAAAATAATCAAATTTGTAGCTGCTCGTTCCTTGATTATCTTTATACTCACTATCATAACCGGTATTAAACTTATAACGTGTAAAATTAATGCTTGTATTACTAAACAGTTTATTATTAATCATATAATTCCAACGTAAAACCGCAATAATATTTCCCCATTGCAAATTAAAATTATCGCTCGAATAATATTGCCCTTCGGTGTATTTATATTTTTCATAGGCTTTATCGTTACCCATGTATGCACTTAAATATAAACGGTGTTTATCGTTAAATTTATAGTTCAATTTAGTGGTTAAATCATAAAAATAGTAACCAAGACTTACATCTTCGCCGTATGAATTTCGATTATACATTCTAATAATGGGTGAAGCAATTAAATCAATATAAGTTCTTCGCCCGGAAACCAAAAAGCTCATTTTATCTTTTATTATAGGACCTTCTAAAGCAAATTTTGCAGCAATTAAACCAATAGTTCCCGTACCATGAATTTTTTCGGGGTTTCCTTCTTTCATTCTAATATCCAATACCGATGATAATCTACCTCCATAGCGTGCAGGAAAACCACCTTTAATTAACTGCACATTATTAATGGCATCTACATTAAAAACCGAAAAAAAACCAAACAAATGATTTACATTGTAAACGGGAATTCCATCCAAAAGAATTAAATTTTGATCCGGACCACCACCACGCACATACATTCCGCTTGAACCTTCTGTGCCGGATTGTACACCGGGCAATAATTGAATGGCTTTAATAATATCTACTTCGCCCAAAAGTGCAGGAATACTTTTTATTGTTTTGGTTTGCAGAACGGTAGTACTCATTTGAGAACTCTCTACTCCTGCATCTATTTTATCTGCAACAACATCTACTTCGGCAAGCTCATTTCCCGGTTTTAAGTTTATGTTTAAAGATAAATTTGCGTTCAAATCAATTTCATTTACCTCGGTTTTATACCCCACAAAAGATGCAGCAATTTTGTACTTCCCTTTGGGTAATGTTAAACTGTAAAATCCATATACATTACTAATTGTACCTATAGTAGTTCCTTGCACATAAACACTGGCTCCAATTAAATTTTCATTATTTTCCGCATCCGAAATGTACCCACTTATAGTATATTTTTGGGCAAACATCATCATAGGAAATAAAAAAAGCAAACTAATCAATATTATTTTTCTCATACTAATAAATAAATTGGTTATTAAGATTTTTTAAAATATGTGTTTGTTAATTAAGATACAAGTTCGTTTAATTTTTCCCTACTTCTTTTTATTAATCTTTTTCATAAAATTGAAATTGTATTAAAATACTTGTTGATTGTCAATTATTTACATATTCAAAAAAAACAAATTTATTGTAAAAAAAGATTTTTTTATATTTTTGTCTGAAATTAAATAAAAATTTATGAATATGGATCATGTAGAATTGGTATTTAAAACATTTATGGATGCGGAAAAACCCTTAAAAAGCGGTGAAGTAGCTGAGCTTTCGGGCTTAGATAAAAAAGAAGTGGATAAAGCCATTAAGGTTTTAAAAAAAGAAGAAAAAATTGTTTCTCCAAAACGTTGTTTTTACGAAGCAAAAAAGTGAAATTTGATGAAGTTTGCAATGAAACCTATGGTTTCATTGCAAACGATAAGCTAAATTAAAACTTCAAAATCATCCCTCCTCGAATACTAAACGGAGCACCGGGTGTATAATGCAATTCGGAAACAGATGCCGGTTCTAATGCTCCGGTAAAATCACCCGCAGCATCAGGGTAGCGCAAACGCGATTCGGTATCAAATTGAGCTTCGTTCCATGCTACATTAAATAAATTGTCGGCACGTGCAAACAACTCTATATCCTTCCACTTATAAGAGGCTGCTGCTTCCACCAAAAAATAGCCCAAAGCCGTTACCGAATAATCTTCATTAGCGGGTCGATCGCTTACGTACCGGTAACGTAAACTTGCATTAAATCCTTTATTTAATTTATAAGTTAAACCTCCCATACTTGTGTGGACAGGAGCTAATGGGATGTAGTTTTTATTTTTAGGTAAATCAATAAAATATCCGTAAGAATAATTATAATCGGCATCAAGAAACAGATGTTTTGACAATTGATAGCGCAAAGATATATCAGCACCGTATCGCATGGTTTTTCCTTTGGGTTCAACAACAGCTTCATCACCCACGTAAACAAATTCTTGTTCCATATACATCGACCAAACCGCTACATTCATAACAACTTTATCAAATACTTTAAAAAAACTTCCTAAATCACCACTTATGGCACGCGGTAAATCTTTATCTACCCGTTGCAAAGCAATTAAACGCGTATCGTTTGAATGAAAACCTGTTCCGGTTTTTAAGTAGAATTGTAAATTAGGTTTCGGATTGTAATAAAAATTTAGTTTAGGACTAAATATTCCCGAATATTTTTGATAAGGTGAAAACACTTTTTGGGTGTTATCGGTATATTGAAAAATAAAATAATCGTACCTTAAACCTAAATTAATCAAAAACTTATCGGATAGATTAAAATCTCCGCTGTAATAAACAAAAGTGTTTGTTTCGTTTACATTGCCAATAGAGAAAGTATCCAATACGGTATTTCTTTTCAGAGTATGTAATAATTGGTCGTTTTTAATATCGTCATACCGGATACCAATTCCAAAATCGGATTTTAAATCTTTTGAGCCTATTTTTGAAAAAACGGATAGGTTTCCTTTATATCCGTAGATAGTCCGATTTTCCTTTTGCATAATTTGGTCGCCGTTTGTTGTATCGTTTAACCAGAATGTGAAATTTGACCAGAGTTGAAAATCATAGCTTGATAAATATAATTGATTGTTAATCTGAATATTATCTGTTAAGCGTGTTGATAATTGAGCATTCAGGTTGCTACGTCCCGTAAAACCGCCTTCAGAATCGTCGATGGCACCAAACCGGGTAATCCACCCACGCCGAACTGCCCTGTCAGGAATTTGCCCCGAATGGTTCCAATTACTTTTAAATGTTGATGCTGAAACATTCAAATAACTTCCTGTATTAATTTTCCCGCTGTATTTTGCAAATAAATTGATTCGTTTAAATAATTGGGGTGTTTCAAAATATGCATCGGAATATAAAAATTCGCCCGCAAGATAAATATTTTGATGGGTTTGTTTATTTTCATACAAATTAAAAGCAGTAAGTAAACGCGTAGTATTAAAATTACCGGCTTCTAACTTTACAATACTCTTATCTAAATTCTTTTTTGTTTTAAAATCAGCATAGCCGGTAGTAGTAAAATTTCCTTTTTTGGCATAATAAGTACCTTTATTAAATTCAATGTAATCAATAATTTCAGGAATTAAAAAGTGTAAATCGGCATAGCCCTGTCCGTGTGCATGCGAAACCATATTTACAGGCATTCCGTCAACGCTGATATTAAAATCTGTTCCATGATCATTATCCACACCGCGTAAATAGATTTGTTCGGCTTTACCGCCTCCTGCATGTTGTGCAGTTACTAAACCGGGGACAATTCTTAATACATCTTGCGAAGAAGTTATGGGGCGTAATTCAACATCAATCATATTTAAACGTGTGAGCATTTTTTCTGGCTCTTTATTGCCAATGATTGCGGTTTCGGCAATGGTAAAATTACTTTGATGCAGTTTAATACTTAAATTTAGTGTTTCGTCACCTTTTACAACTATGGCTATTTTAACAGTTTGATAGCTTAAATGGGTAATAATCAAGTCATACTTCCCATCCGGTATATTATTAAAAATAAATTCACCCGATTGATTACTTACGGTACGCCATGGACTGTTTTCAATAATTATATCAGCATTACTTACCGCTTGTCCGGTAATTGAATCTAAAACAACACCTTTTATATTTCCTGAATGAGCAAAAATAGATAGGCTGTTTATTACCATAAAAAGTATTAATACTCCTCTTTTTAAAAACATAATTTTATTAAATTAACAAGGTTAAACAATACATCAAAATTATATTTTAAATCACAAATCAAACACTATTGCCAAAAAAAATTTATGGATAAATACAAAATATTTTATAATTTGGCTGAATAAATGTTAAATCAAATAATTATGAAAAAACAGGGAGCTAATTTGCTTGTCCTAATCGGGATTATAACACTACTGTTATCTTCTTGTATAAAAGAACAAAAAAAACAAATCAAAAAATTAGAAGAAAATATATCTTTATTAAAAGAAGAAACTACACCCATACGTTTTAAAATTTTGGGAAAAACCAATGATAGTATCCACTTGTTGGTTAAATTTTACAACAGTGATAAAAAAGAAATTAACAGTTTTAAAAAAACATTAAACGGACAAGAATTATCCATTGATTTTTACATGGTACCCGTAAAAGATCGTTTTGTTGCTTTTCCTTCAAAAATCTTTACCGATAGAATTCCTGCCGATGCAGGTATCAGCCTGTATGAATATTACAATAATGATGGTTATCCCGGAATTTTCTACACTAAGGATATTGATAAAGATTTATACCAAGGTTTAAAAGATATTTATCAAAAAGTAAAATCAGGACAAGTAGATTCGATTAGCGACCATTTTGGGAATATGGTGCACGATATACAAAAAGTAAAATCCTTTTTACCTGAAAATGTTTACTCAATTGTAACACATACCAAAGGCGGTATTGAAATTATAGAAGAATAGTTTATTTTATAAAAAATCATTTAAAAACCTGTCAAGCATATTTATGAAAGGGCAGACAGCAACTAGTGTAAAGTCAAATATAAATGACCCTTTAAGGTTCTATGAACACTTGAAGGTCAGAGTCCACCTCAAAGCGTCTGAAAGACCTTTGAGCGTCATAATAAACTTGACATGACACTAGTAACCAGTAACTAATAACAATCTGCCAGTGGTCGGACAAGTTTTAACAAGCTAACAATTCAACAATTTAATTATGGATCAAACACTGGAATTTCTAAACAAAATGAATTGGTTTTTAAAACCGTTTGCTAATCTTATCATCTTTTTCTTCACAACCAAAGTGGGGATAATAAGTTTAATAGTTTTACTTATCGTATATATACTTTTTGTACTTAATTTTGAAATTAAAACGCGCAGTTTGGCGTATAAAGCAGTTGGTTCAATTGGCGGTGGTGGCAGAGTGCCGTTTTTTGAAAAAATTTTTATTGCCGGACGAGTTTTAAGCAATATATTTCTTAAAATCATCTCAAATGTCCCGATTGTTTTGGCAGTAGTTATTTTTTTAGTTTTTGTAGTAGGCATGTCAAAAGGTATTGAATCGATGGACAACTACATGAAAAATCAACAAAAAATAAAAGAACTTAAAAGTATATTAAAACAATTAGACCAAAGATATAAAGTTGCCGAAATTGATATTTTAGATTATAACCGGCTTACCGAGCAAACAAAAATGAGGATTCGTTTTTATGATTATGCACAACAAGGTTTCTCGGAACAAACACAAGATATTGAAATTCTCGGAAATGATATTTATTTTGATGCTATTGTACTAAATTTCGAGTACAGTGAAATTGCTTCGGGGAGCGCAAAAAATATAGTATTGCCTTACCGGATTTTCAGTAATAAAGTACCGCAAGGAAAAGGCATTGCATTAAAATTACAAGACAAAAACGGAGTACCTTTAATATTTAAACGAAAAGAAAGCGATATTTATACTGTAGAACCCGATGTTTATACCGAAAGGATACAAGAAATTATGTCGTACATTACCGACAAGAAAAAAGCCAGAGCCGCCGGAATACGCAGTATTTATGGAAATGCTGTTCATAAAACCGTTCGCAAAGGCGATAAATTAGTGATTTGGGTAGAACAAACAGGCGGATTGGTAATAAAAAAAGCAGTAGTATTTTAATTAGACTCAGCAAAAAAAACACTATGCGAACATAAAGTTGAATATCAAATAATTATGAAGTTTAGAATCTAAAATCCTTATTCGGTGTTCAGTATTCAATATTTTAAAAGATAAATGAATAACTTGTCATGATATCAACGAATTGAACTTTAAATATTGAATAACTTGTCCGACTACCGGCGGAACGATTAACGAATAATGAATTAAGAAGTTCAATAAATAGCAGAAAATCTAAAATCCTTAATCGGTGTTCGATGTTCGATATTAAAAAATATAAATGAATATCGAATATCGATTAACGAATAATGAATTAAGAAGTTTAATAAGCAGCAGAAAATCTAAAATCCTTAATCGGTGTTCGGTGTTCAATATTAAAAAATATAAATGAATATCAAATAACTTGTCCGACTACCGGCGGAACGATTAACGAATAATGAATTAAGAAGTTCAATAAGCAGCAGAAAATCTTAAATCCTTAATCGGTGTTCGGTGTTCATTATTCTTAAATCAAACCCAAATTAAGCAATTATGAACAAAAAAAATGTACCAAGATATTGAAGTAGATAGTCGATCAATTCAGCTTAAAGTATCACACTAAATTTATAGACTTATGAAACGTTTTACAAACCCGAAAAATCTTGATACCAAAGCACTTTATCAAATGCCAAAGATAAATACATTGTATATACATGGTTTAGACAGCAGTCCTTTACCCGAAAAAATATCCATAATGGAGCAAGCCGGTATGGAGGTTTCAGCTTTACATCTGGACTACCGAACAAACAAAAAAGTTTATCACGAATTAAAAAGCTTAATTTTGGAAAAAAACATTGAGTTCATCATCGGAAGTTCATTTGGTGGAATGTTGGCTTACTG
>JALSLF010000504.1 GCA_026988445.1 Bacteroidales bacterium | reverse complement strand
GATATATGGCATGTTGGTTGTTCAACCGGTCAGGAAGTGTATTCGGTGCTGATTTTGTTAAACGAGATGGGACTAATGGATAAAGCACGAATTGTTGCTACCGATTTGAACTCAGATGTGCTTGATGTTGCGCGTAAAGGACAATACCGTTTTCGAGAAATTGATGAATTTATTGAAAGTTATGATTCGGTAATGATGAGTAATCCGAAAGAAGACAATACTTTTAAAAATATCCCTTATCAAAAATACATCAGCATTAATCGCCGAAAAAATTTAATTAAAATAAAACCTTTGTTATTGAATAAAGCTGAATTTTTAAAACACGATGTGGTTACCGAAGGGAATATTTTTGAACGTAAATTTGATTTAATCTTTTGCAGGAATGTTTTAATTTATTTTAAACATGAACTACAAAATAAACTTTTTGAGTTTTTCCATGAAAATTTAAATCCCGGAGGTGCTTTAATTATAGGTAGGCACGAAGGTATTTTAGGAAATATTTCGGGAAAATTCAAAAAGATTGAATCTATTTATTTAAAAATTTAAAAATGAGTGATAAAATTCAAATACAAGTAAATTCAGAGATAGGTGATTTAGAGGCTGTTATATTGCATGCTCCGGGTGTGGAAATTGAAAACATGACCCCTGAAACTGCTGAGCGCGCTTTATACAGTGATATTTTAAATTTAACGGTTGCTACAAACGAATATGCACAATTAAGCGGAGTACTTAATAAAATTTGTAAAACATTTGAAGTTCAGGACTTATTGCAAACAGTTTTGGCAGATGAAAAGATAAAAACCGATATAATAAATAAGGTATGTACCAACGAAAATGTTCTGGATATTCGCAACTATTTGCTTTCCTTGTCAAATACCGAATTGGCAAAACAGTTTATCGAAGGGGTACCGATGAAAAAAGACAATCTTACAAAATATTTGCAAAAAGAAAAGTACTCACTACAACCTTTGCATAATTTCTTTTTTACCCGTGATGCTTCTATGACCGTGCGCGATAAGGTGCTTATTGGGCGAATGGCTAATAATGTACGCAAAAGAGAAGCTTTAATCATGGAGGCTATTTTTATGCATCACCCTGATTTTGTTGTAAATGAAACGGTAAATCCTGAAAATTGTTACGATTGTAAACCGGAGCTTACGGTTGAAGGAGGGGATTTTTTGGTGGCACGCAATGATGTTTTTTTAATCGGAAATGGTGCCAGAACCAGTACTAATGGTGTTGATTTTTTAATTGAAGAACTGAAAAAACGAAAACTTAAACGGCATCTTATTGTTCAAGAGTTGCCGCATAATCCGGAGTCTTTTATTCATTTGGATATGATTTTTACCTTTATAGATAAAAACAAATGCATGGTTTACGAACCAATTATTTTAAAACAAAACCGCTATCAAACTATACATATTGAAATAGATAACGGTGAAGTAAAATCTATAAAAAATGTAGAAAACATACCGCAGGTTTTAAGAAAATTAGGTATTGATTTGGAACCTGTACTGTGTGGAGGAAAAAATGAGTGGATACAAGAACGTGAACAGTGGCACAGTGGAGCAAACTTTTTTGCTGTTGGACCCGGGAAAGTAATTGGTTATGAGCGTAATGTGCACACAATTGGCGAACTGAATAAAGCCGGAATGGAAGTAATCAAGGCAGAAGATGTAATAAGCGGCAAAATCAATCTTAATGATTATCAAAAATATGTTGTTACCATTGAAGGTTCTGAACTTGCCCGCGGTGGGGGAGGTGCCCGTTGTATGACTATGCCGGTTAGACGAAAAGAAGTAAGTTGGTAAAATTTATTTTTCAGGCTTCAAAAAAAGCCTGAAATTATTTATTTAGAGCTGTACTTCCTAAATATTTCCCAAAGTACAACACCTGCCGAAACCGATATATTTAAGGAATGTTTGGTGCCATATTGCGGTATTTCTACACAAAAATCACTCATATCCACAATTTTTTGTTGTACCCCTTTTACTTCATGTCCGAAAATAAATGCATATTTTTTGTTTTTGTCAATATTAAAATCATTTAACATCACACTATTTTCTACTTGTTCAATAGAAACAATAATATAATCCTGTTGCTTAAGCTTATTAATTATTTCTTCGGTACTTTCTGCATATGACCAATCTACCGATTCGGTAGCACCAAGTGCAGTTTTATGAATCTCTTTATGGGGAGGTGTAGCCGTAATTCCGCATAAATAAATATGATTTATTAAAAAAGCATCGGAAGTTCTAAAAACCGAGCCTATATTATTCAGGCTGCGTATGTTATCCAACACAACTACAAAAGGCAGTTTGTCTGATTTTTTAAATTCATCAACTGTTTTACGCTTTAACTCTATGTTTCGTAATTTTCTCATGTGTGCAAAAATAGTTTATTTTATATTATCATTCTGAAAAAAAATCTTTAAATCTTGGCTTTAAAAAGAAATTAATATAATTTTAACACTTTTAAATATCTAACAATCTAAATATAATATCATGAATTTACATGAATATCAAGGAAAACATATTTTAAGTAAGTTCGGTGTTCCTGTTCCGAAAGGAATTGTTGCCGATACTCCGGCTGCAGCCTTGCAAGCAGCACGTCAAATAAAGAAAGATGTAGGAGTTGATAGTTTTGCCGTAAAGGCACAAATTCATGCCGGAGGTCGCGGTAAAGGGGGAGGTGTAAAAATTGCCAAGTCCTTGAACGAGGTAGAAGAATATGCTAAGCAAATACTTGGTATGACTTTGGTTACACATCAAACCGGACCCGAAGGTAAAGAAGTACATAAAGTATTAGTTGAGCAGAGCATTTATTATCCAAACGAAAACGGAGATATTGATGTTGCCGAATATTACATGAGTGTTTTGTTAAATCGGGTTACCGGTAAAAACATCATTATGTATTCGCCCGAAGGCGGTATGGACATTGAAACCGTTGCTGCTGAAAGCCCTGATAAAATTTTTACCGAAGAGGTAGAGCCCGGTATCGGTTTGCAAGCTTTTCAAGCCCGTAAAATTGCTTTTAACCTCGGATTAAGCGGACAGGCTTTTAAAAGTATGGTAAAATTTGTAATGGCTTTATACAATGCGTATGTTGGTAGCGATGCTGCAATGCTTGAAATTAATCCTGTTTTTAAAACTTCGGACGATAAAGTTTTGGCGGCTGATTGTAAAGTAAATATTGATGATAATGCCCTTTACCGTCAAAAAGAATTTGCCATGATGCGCGACCTTACCGAAGAAGATCCGGCAGAAGTGGAAGCAGGTAAATACAATCTAAATTTTATTAAATTAGACGGTAATGTTGGATGTATGGTAAACGGTGCCGGTTTGGCAATGGCTACCATGGATATTATTAAACTTTCGGGCGGTGAACCTGCAAACTTTTTAGATGTTGGTGGTACAGCTAATGCCGAAACTGTTGAAGCCGGTTTTCGTATTATATTGAAAGAACCTAATGTTGAAGCAATTTTACTGAATATTTTCGGGGGTATTGTTCGTTGCGACAGAGTGGCGCAAGGTGTGGTTGATGCTTATAAAAAAATCGGTGATATTAAAGTGCCGGTAATTGTACGTTTGCAAGGTACTAATGCTAAAGAAGGTAAAGAATTAATTGATGGTTCCGGATTGAAAGTTCATTCGGCAATTACTTTACAAGAAGCAGCAGATTTGGTTAAAGAGTTGGTATAGTTTTAAGATAATACACTAATAAAAAAGCCTTTCAACTTTGTTGAAAGGCTTTTTTAAAATATATTTTAAAAAATATCAATTAAAGAGCATTAATATGCTTTTGTAATTTTGATTTGATATTTGCAGCTTTATTTTTATGAATAATGTTCTTTTTTGCTAATTTGTCAAGCATAGAAGTAACTTTTGGAAGCATTTCGCTTGCTTCATCTTTGTTTTCCAATTTGCGCAAATTACGTATGGCATTACGGGTAGTTACCGCGTAATAACGATTTGCAAGTCTTCTTTTCTCACTTTGTCTTATTCTCTTCTTTGCTGATTGATGATTGGCCATTTTTAAACCTTTTCAATTAATGTTAAAATCTTTTTACAAAAAAAAAGCAGTCCGTAGGGGAATCGAACCCCTGTTACCGGGATGAAAACCCGGCGTCCTAACCGCTAGACGAACGGACCGTACCTTTCGTTCCCTTAGTTTTCCTTAACTTTGGGACTGCAAAAATAGAATGAAAAATTATATTCGCAAAACTTTTTTAAAAAAAATCACACTTTTTTTAGATAAATTTTAAATGCAATTCATTAAACGCACTATTTCAGCGCTTTACATACTTCATCATATTCATCGGAAAGGAAAAAAGCAAATAAATTTGCTAAACGAATCGCAAAATCTTGATGAACAAAATTATCTGCATCATCTTTTTTCAACAAAAAGTCGCGTAAGCCATATTTTTCAACAAGCGATAATTCGTTTTTATAACGTGGCGATTCTATAAACATGGTTCTTACGGCTGCATTTAAACTGCCGGCAAAAATCAATGCGGTTCTATCTGCAGTTAGTTGCAAGATACGCGAACTTGCCAAAAGCTGTATTTCTTTAGTTACTTCCTTAGGCTTCGATATTTTTTGTTCATATACACTTACTGCCGAAGTAGTTGCTTCTATTATTCCTTTACCGGTTTGCGATACTTTTTCTAATTTTTCGGTTTTTTGCAAAATAGAAGCAATGCTGTTTAATTTACTTATCCCTTGCAAAGATTTTCCGAAAATTCCGGCAACCGGTATAATTGCGATAAGCGCATCAAGTGCAGAACTGCTTTTATCAATTACTCCACGCCATAAATCGGAAGAGGTAATGCGTGCATGTTTAAAATAAATATGTGCCAATTCTTCGGCTATGGCAAATTTTAGTTCACTATATCTTAAATAATGTGGCGATTCGGGTTTCAGATGTTCGCTGCCTATAATTAAAAAGCTTGGTTCTCCTTCAAAAGCATTTATACCAAAAGATTTTTGACCATGCGAAATATAGGTTTCTAAATTTTCAATATTCAAAGCATATTTTATATCATCAACAATTTCTGATAATTGCGGGTATTTTTCTCTACTTAAAGGATCGGCATAAGATTTAATAACGGAATGATCGGGCACATCTACTTTGGCTATCCACTTTTGAAGGTTCGAGAAACTGTTTCCTTTTCTACTGGCAGGATGTTTTAAATTTTTCTCGATTAATTTCGCCGGTAAACGATTATACTTTTCATCTACAATATTAACATTTTGCGGTAATAAACCACCGGGTTCCATTAATTGTTTAAGTTCCTCTGCTTTCTCAAGAAGTTCGCCGCTTGCAACTTCTATTAAATTGTTTATTCGTTTTTCAACCAATGGCTGCAAAATAGCCAGTTGTTTAGTATGCTCAATTCCTTTTTTCTCATCTTCAATATCCGATAGTATTTCTAAAATTTTAACTTTTAGAATTTGTCCTGCGGCATTTCCGCTTAGGTCTAAATCATCAGGCGGAAGCAAATCGGAAATTGATTCATCGGGAAGTTGCTTTAAACGTTTGTAAAGTACTTTTTTTGCTTCATCAATTTGCTCGCACCTGATTAAATGCTTTGCATATTCATAATCAAAAAGTACCTTGTTAATTTCATCTTTACTTTTTTTCTGATATTTTTCACGCACTAATTGGTGAAAAGGCAAAATATTTTTTGCTTGTACCGTATCGGCGGCAGCACTGACAAACAGTTTATTTAAAGCCAATATATCTGAATAAGGCACTTGCCATTTTTCTACCCAATCGCTGAGTATATCATAAGTTCCGGCATATTCTAAAATCTCTTGTAAAAGAATTAGAAGTTTATCATCATCAGTAAGTTTATCAAAAACGGTTTTTCCTTTATTTTTTGAGTATTCAATATAGAATGCAGATAATTCGTCGTAAGGATTATCGTCCTTCTGAATTAAACTGTTCATTATGTCTAATGCATACTCTTCATGTTTATCGTCTTTTTCGCGATAAATCCAATTTAAGCGTGCAATTTCGCGCAAGCGGTCTTTATCTTTTAATGAGCATAAAGGATAAATTTCAAGAAACTCTTTTGTATTAGAGCGCATCGTATAAAAAACAATGTGCTTACCGATTTTTACGGTGTTTCTTCCCATCTCATTTTTGACGGTCATACTTTCCGGCGCTATATCATAAACAGCAATTAACTCGTCGCGCAAATTAAAACCCAATATTTTTGCATCGTTTTTACTTAAAAAGAAATACCAATTTAGTTCTTTATTTTCTTCAAAATCTTTTTCCCATTTAACAATGGTCGAAATTTTCAGATATGCCAACACAAAATCATCGGGCTTTCTATTGGCAAATAAGTATAGTTTATGTTTTGGTTTAATTTTTTCAATGTACCTGTTTCTATAATCAACAATATCTTTTAATCCACTTAAATTTAATTGAAATAAATAATCTTGTATTTTTTGCTCAATACTTCCGGCACCTGTTTCGCCCAACCAATTTTTTAAACTAAATCCGGCATCATTCTTATCGGGATTTTCAAGTTGACGGTTGTTCATGAAAATATAAAAAAGCTTTCCTTTATTTGTGAGCCAAACAAAATGAACTTTCGGATTAATCCCTAAAATACTTTTTACTCCTTTTTTTATTTTATACGAAAAAATATTTATATCCTCCGAAAGGAAGTTATCGGGCTCAAGTTTTAATTCATCAATAAAAAATTCATTTAGATATTTAACAAAATCATCTTTAAAAAAATTACCGGGCAAATAAAATAAATCGCCGGTTTGTTTTAAATAATCAATTATTCCAAGCTTGTTTGCTTTCGGGAATTTTTCTTCAAATTTTATAAATGTATTTTTTTCCATAGTGTCTGTTTATTCTGAATGCATAAAATTACAAATTTTTTTTATGTAGTTATTAATATCTGTTTACAAAGTTAGACTTTAGCCCTTTTACATTTGCCTGAATTGAAAATTTAAGGTGTTATTATAATAATGGTATTAATCAATGGATTTACTAAAAGCTAAATTCCGGTGCATGAAAAGGCATAGCTTTAAAAAAGCATAGTACTTGCACCGGTTTTTATCATCGGCTAATTTCTCCTCAGGCTAAAGCCTGAGACTGTTGATAGTTGTTCATTATCAAACTGTTAGTGTGCAGTTTTAATTGCTTTTGCAAATATAAGAGAACCAATTGATAATGTGATACTTAGACTATTACAGCGGCTTAATAAACAAATTCTAATTCCTGCAATAATAATCAATTTTTTAATCTGAAAATAAATCCGATAAATAAAACCAATACGGAAACAAGGCTCAGAGCAATTCCTACATCAAATACATCGGCAAAAAAGCCGAGCATCAGGGCAAAAAAAGACGCTAAAAGTGTTTTTGTTAGCGATTCGACCGAAAGTGTTGTTGCCAAACTGTCCGAACTAAAATTTTCCGATATATAGGCTATGCCTATCGGCTTACGAAAATTTTCGAGCAAATAAATCAAAACAAAAAATAAAATAGACAAAATATATAGTGAAAAATGAAAAAACAAACCTCCCAATAAACCGGCAGTTAGCCCGAAAAACAACAAACCGTTTAATGCTTTTTCTTTATTTGCAAAACTTTTATTGGCTTTTCCCGAGTATTTAGATGCACGGCTGGTTAATAAGTATAAAATAAAAAAAGCAAAACCTATAAAAACAGCGGTTTGTTGTTTTTGTGTAATTCCGTAGAGTAAAGGAACAGAAATTGCTAATGATTGAATTATGTATTGCAAATAATCTTTTGTTTGTTTAAAATATCCGCTAAACGATGAAACATTGAATAAAATTTTGAGTTTATCGGGCTGTTTTAAACTAATCACTAACTCATTAATTATTTTTTTAAATGCTTTTAAAACCGCTTTGAACTGCAAAGGCACTTTATTGCCGTCTAAATATGCCGGATAACTGATAATCAATAACATATCTAAAAAGTATGGAATAGCTGAAACTAAAAAAATAACATCATAATTTTTATTAATAAAAACTATTGCTGCAGCAATAATTGACGACAATGCCGAACCAAGTTGTGAACAAGAGCGTGTTTCGCCGTAATAATCCACTTTTAGCTTTTGCCACGATTTTATTTTCAGATATTCAAAAATCATGGCTTTATGCGTACCCGTTCGGAAAGAATCGCCAAAGGCAAAAAACACGATTGCAAATACTAATAAAAACAAACTATTTGAAAGATAAAAAATAAAAAAGGAAATGATGTAAAATGCAAAAGACCAAACCATGGTTTTTTTTCGCCCTAAAGCATCGGCAATTAATCCGGTAGGAATTTCAGTAATGTAGATTAAAATTTCACGTAATGAATATAATAATGCGATTTGCGTAAAACTCAAACCTTTTTCAATTAAAAAGAGAATAAAAAAGGCTTCGAAAAATTTCAGATTTTTTAAAAATCCGTACCCGCAAAATTTATAAAATTGTAAATCTTTATATTGTTTTGATAGAGCCATTTGCGAAATTAAAAAAATATCAGTAAATTAGCATTGGTAAAAAAAATAAAATTATGTTAGACAAATTAAGTTCAATGTTTTCCGAAACGGTAAAAGATCAATTGGAAGACAAATTAATGGAAACTATCGGTTTGGATGCCGATAAGGCAGATAAAACGGTAAAAGTGGGTACCGAAACTATTTTAAACGGGTTCACAGACGAACTGATGAGCGGAAATTTATCCGGTTTAAGTAATTTGGTAAAAGGCGGTACTGAAAATTTGGGTCAAAATGCCATTGTTTCAAACATTAGCCAAAAAGTGGTAAGTGCTCTCGGCGAGAAAGTTGGCTTGTCGCAATCTATGGCAAATAAAGTTGTAGAATTGCTCATTCCTTTTGTAATGAACCTGCTAAACGAAAAAGATGCAGACGATAGTCCGTTCAGTATTGACGGTATGTTTGATTTACTCAGCGGTAAAAAAAACGAAAACGATGCCGGTGACTTACTTTCCGGT
>JALSLF010000503.1 GCA_026988445.1 Bacteroidales bacterium | reverse complement strand
AAAATGAAAAAATGTACACTTATTAAAATTTTTCTATTTTCTGATAATTTTTTGTAGTGAAATAAACCTTATTTTGAATTTTCTTATAGAATAGATGAATACATTTTATTTTGTAAAGTTAAATTAACATATTTGTTCTAAATTTAGCTTTATTTTACACAAATTTTATCTGCAAATGGAATTTATTTATCTTTTTATAGGTTTGGGCATTGGTTTTTTAATCGGGAAATTATGGACAGATAACCGCTTAAAGCTTAAATATCATAAGCAATTACGTACTATTGAAAATGAATGGAATGCCGAGAAATTAAAATATGTAAAAGTACAATCGGATTTGAACAAAGAAAAGCAGTTAAATGAATTAATTAATCAACAACTGAAAGATACTTTTGAGGCAATGGCTGCAAAAATCAGTCGTTCAAACAATCAAACATTTATTGAACTTGCCAAAGAAACTTTAAACGGCTTAATTATTAAAGCCGAAGAAGATTACTCACGTCGCAGCGAGTCTATTCATCAACTTGTTAAACCATTGAAAGAAAGTCTTGATAAACACGAAAAACTGGTGGTCGATTTTCAGAAGAACAATAATCAAGCAATCGGAAATCTTAAATCATATCTTGAAGAATTAAGCAAAAGCCAAAAAAGCCTTGAAAAAGAAACCGGAGCTTTGGTAACAGCTTTAAAAAATCCGAAAGTACGCGGTAGATGGGGCGAAATCGGCTTAAAACGTATTGTTGAGTTTTCGGGCATGTCTGCCTTTTGCGATTTTAACGAGCAAGTGCATAGCCACACTGAAGACGGGCAAATACGTCCGGATATGATTGTAAATTTGCCGGAAAAAAGAAAAATAGTAGTTGATTCAAAAGTACCTTTAAATGCTTATTTAGATGCTTTGGAAACGGATGATGAAGCACAAAAAAAGCAATATATGAAGGAACACGCCAAAGCTGTTTCCGCACACATGAAAAACTTGTCGGCAAAAGCCTACTGGTCGCAATTTGATGAGAGTATTGATTTTGTAGTACTCTATATTGAAGTAGAATCGGCTTTTTCGGCAGCTTTAAGCGAAAACAGGCATTTAATTATTGAAGGCTTAAAAAATCGAATTGTTTTTGCTACACCAACAACCTTAATCACTCTTTTGCAAACCGTAGCTTTTAGTTGGAAACAGCAAAAAGCAGGAGAAAATGCACAACAAATTATACAAAGCAGCCGCGAGCTACAAGAGCGTATTGCTTCGTTTAACGAATCGCTGAATAAAATCGGGCAAAACATTAATAATTTGGTAAAAACCTACAACCAATCGGTAGGTTCTTGGGAAGGGCGCGTACTTCCGGGAATCAAAAAGATGGAGGAATTGGGTATTAAAGCAGAAAAAAAGCAACTGAAAGATTTAGAAAAAATTAACCGGACTACTCGAGAACTTAAAGAATGAGCAACTTGTCAAAATGTTAATTCTTGTTAAATAATGTTAAAAATCAAAGCAAGTCTGTTTCAAAATGCTATTTTTGCAATAATGTGAATGGTTTTTGCAGATAAAGAGGCTAAGCAAATTTTCAGCAGTGAAGAAAAAATATATTTGGTTTTTAATCGGTTTTATGTCAATAGCACTATTGGGCTTAATAGTGCTGCAATACATATGGATAAAAACGGCAATAAAAGTAAAGGAAGATCGCTTTGATTTATTGGTCGAGAAAAGCCTTTCGGATATTGTTGAAAAAATTGCCGAGCACGAAACTTTGCTTAAAATTCAGAAAGAAAGCTTTGCCATAAGCCAGAGCGGTGAAACTTATCAGTTTTCAAACCCTAAGGAAACACGCCTTTATGATAGTTTATCGACGAGTCAAGGAAAACCTTTTTTATATATTATCTCGCAAGACTCTATGTTTTATAGAATTAAGCATGAGGAAGAAGCCGATGACAGCAGCAATCAGAAATTATTTACCAAAGAAGAATTAAGAGTTCATTTGATTGATCATGTAAAAGATAAGACGGTTTTTGTAGAAAAAATCGTAAATCAACTAACGCGTAAAGAAATAAATCTGGAAGACCGAATTAATAAAAAAACTTTAGACCGAATTATAAAACGGGTTTTTAAAAATAATAATATCCGTTTACCTTATGAGTATGCAGTAATAAAAGAAAGGGAAAAACTATATTTTAAATCGAAGGGTTTTAATTTAGGTACTGAGCCTAAACTTTATCAAAAAGAATTATTTCCGGACGATGTTTTAGCTGATCAAATAATCTCAAATCCTTATAATTTGCTTTTGTACTTTCATGTGAATAAATCTATTTTACATCCTTTACCTACAGTCGCATTTACATCGGTAATTCTTACACTTATTATTTTAGGGATTTTTATTTATACCATTTATGTGATTTTCAGACAAAAACAACTTTCGGAAATTAAAAACGACTTTATAAATAATATGACTCATGAGTTGAAAACACCTATTTCAACCATATCATTGGCATCGCAAATGTTAAAAGATAAAAGTATTCCGGCAGCAGTAAAAAACTTAGATCAAATATCCTTAATTATCGAAAACGAAAGTAAAAGACTTGGATTTCATGTTGAAAAAGTATTGCAAATGGCAATTATAGATAAAGGCGGTTTGCAATTGAAACGGAAAAAAGTAAATATTCATGAAGTATTAGAAAACATACTTATAAATACACGTTTAAAAGTTGATGATAAAAATGGTTCACTGATTACAGAGTTAAAAGCAGAACATAAAATTGTTTATGCCGACGAGCTTCATATTTCTAATATTTTTGCCAATCTTTTAGATAATGCTATAAAATACAGTAAAAGTAGTCCGAGAATTGAGGTTTATACCCAAAACAAAAACGGGCACATTATTGTATCTATTAAAGATCATGGCATTGGTATCCGAAAAGAAAATCAGAAAAAGATTTTTGAAAAATTTTACCGCGTTCCAACGGGTAATATTCACGATGTTAAAGGGTTTGGCTTGGGCTTAAGTTATGTAAAGAAAATTGTTGAGGAACATAAAGGAAGCATTAAACTTACCAGTGAAAAAGGAAAAGGCTCACAATTTGATGTATATATACCCAATATTAAAAACTAGTGTCATGTCAAGCATGTTTTAGTCATAACAAGACTTATACGACACAACACGCTTGACATGACACTAGTCATTAGCTAATAAATTTTCAGGTATTAACTAATGACTAATCTATCTACAAGAACTAAGTTTTTAAAAATGGTTCTACCACTATTTTACCGGAAAATATAAATCGGGCTTATACCGTAGTCGAACACGTATTCACAAATGAACACAAATACTTTTTAAGAGCTATCGCCTACCAGCGACCAGTAACCAGCGACCAGCGACCAGCGACCAGTAACAATCAGCCCAAAGTCAAACATTTATTCTATATTTACTTTATTCCACTAAATCTGAGGTGATACCTTAAAAATTAATCCCCAATTAAAGGAATTTCAATGGTAAGCTCATTATTAATCATTGCCCAAAGTCGTTTCTCTACCTGAAAATAGCGAATTACTTTTTGTGGTGGCAAAACTTTTACCATTTTACGGTAATATTTCTTTTTTAAACGCAACTTGCTCTCTTCAACTAATATTGTATTATTAAACAATTTTTTTGCATCTTCATCAGTAAGATGATCATATTTATCTATATATTCTTTAATTGTATTAACCCAAATTTGGTTAAAAGGCTTTAATTCGTTCATATACTGGTCATAAATCGGCCAAAAAACTTTAGATTCATCCGGAGTTAATTCTAAAACATCTTTAACAATTTCTTTTTTCTCTTTTTTTAATACTTTTTTCTGACTTTCTAAATAACTGCCTACATTTTGGCTGAAAGCATAAGATATAAAAAGAAATAAAACTATGCTTAAGGTAAATTTTTTCATACTTTTGTTTTTTTAAAGATTATTAAATTATTTATCAAATTTACTTTATATTTTAATTTTTTCAAAATCAGATTAATAAATTAAAATAAGACTTATAAAAATTAATAGATTAATTGCTTTGTTATTAAGAACATATAACAGGTACAAACCATTCCCTTATTAATTTTTATTTTCCGTAGATTAAAATTAACTTCTATGCAATTAAAACCTGAAATTGTAGAATATATTGCAGAGCATACCAGTCCTGAAAGTGATTTGTTAAAAGAAATCAATCGCGAAACTCAAGCAAAAATACTTATGCCGCGTATGTTATCAGGGCATTTGCAAGGGCGAATTCTTTCCATGCTTAGTAAAATTATTCAGCCCAAAACAATTTTAGAAATTGGAACTTATACAGGCTACTCTGCGCTTTGCCTTGCTGAAGGTTTGCAAGCCGGTGGTACTTTACATACTATTGAGTTAAACGATGAGTTGGAAAACTTCATTCTTCGATTTTTTAATAAATCGAAATATAAAAATCAAATTAAATTGCATATCGGTGATGCTTTAAAATTGATACCGGAAATGCCCGATGAAATAGATTTAGTATTTATTGATGCCGATAAAAGGGTATATCTTGATTATTACCAATTAATTATAAATAAAGTACGGAGCGGAGGTGTTATTTTGGCAGATAATGTTTTATGGGGCGAAAAAGTAATAGAAGATATTGCTGAGAATGATGAATATACCAAAGGAATTGTGAAATTTAATGATTTTGTACAAAATGATGAACGTGTTGAAAATCTGATTTTACCCGTTCGCGATGGTATTATGATGCTGCGAAAAATTTAAGAACTTTGCAGATAAACATTTACTACATCTAAGAGGCTGCTGTACATATTGTTCATACATTCTTTAACTTCAGTTTTATTTTTCCAAACAGCTTCTGTTATCTCTTCTTTTGTTTGGGGCTTTAATTCTTCATTACCATGATATTGCATTAAATACCAATGAGTGGTTTTAAATACCTTTTTTCCGTAAGCTTGGTAGGTGTGGTAGCTTTTGTAGATTTTATTAACAATACTTAAACTACTAATACCGCATTCTTCTTCCACTTCCCTAATTGCTGCAGCTCGTTTCTTTTCACCTTTTTCAATTTTTCCTTTTGGAAGATCCCACTTACCGTTTCGCTTGATTAACAACAATTTACCTTCTTGATTTATTACTAATCCGCCGGCAGCAGGTATAAATGTGTATTTTTTTTTCAATAATTTAAGCAGTTTTTTCGTTTTTTTTGTTACGATTGATAAACTGACAATATTTGTATCTTTTTTAAAATCTTTTATTGCTTTGTAAAAAGACTTCCTATTTTTGTAGCTGATTATTTGATGATGTTTTGAGCTTTTTTTGTCGGTATTTTCAAGAATTTCAATATACCGGTTTTCAAAAAATATTTTGTACATTTTTGTTTATCTTAATTAATGATATTATATGAACACAAGCAAAGAATTAATCGCACAAGAACTTTTACAAATTAAGGCAATTAAGTTAAGTCCTGCAAATCCTTTTACATGGGCATCGGGTTGGAAATCGCCGATTTATTGCGATAATCGTAAAATATTGTCTTATCCCAAAACCAGAGACATTGTTAAAAACGCATTTGCCGATAAAGTAAAAGATATTTACGGACTGCCGGATGTAATTGCCGGAGTGGCTACGGGAGCCATTGCGCATGGTGTTTTGGTGGCAGAGCTTTTGAACATTCCTTTTGTATATGTGCGGTCTGCATCAAAACAGCATGGCTTGAGCAATCAAATAGAAGGAGCATTAAAAACAGGGCAAAAAGTAGTAGTAATTGAAGATTTGGTATCAACCGGCGGAAGTAGTTTAAAAGCTGTTGAAGCATTACGCAATGCAGGAGCTGAAGTATTAGGTATGTTGGCAATTTTTAGTTACGGTTTTTCTGTTGCCGATGAAAATTTTAAAAAAGCAAATTGCCGATTGGATACACTTACCGATTATTTTACGCTGATTGAAAAAGCGGTTGAACACGATTATATATTGCCCGAACAAATAAAAACTTTGCAAATTTGGCGTAAAAGTCCGGAAACTTGGGCTTAAATATATTTGAAGTGAGTTTAGATTTAATACATATTATCACATGGATATTAGCTTTGCCGGTTTTTATAAAATTGGTAGTTGAAATAATTACGGAATTTCGTAAAAGTATCTTTCCTGCCTATTTGAATTTTTTTATTGCTTTTTCCGGTTTGGTATTTCTTGTTTTTTATGCTAAGGATACTGATTTTTCTTTATTAACAAAAAGCTCTTTTTTACTTTTTATATGGCTTTTGATTGATTATTTAATATCGCGAAAAACAAATAGTAATGTAGAAACTGCTGATTATAAAATAATTTCACGTCAAAACTTATTGTTTTTTAGTTTTACGCTGGGGCTTATTGTTCTATACATATTGTTTATTCAAATATTTAAAAAAGAGTTTTCATTAAATACAATAATGCTTATTTTATTGTCGATAAATCCGGCAGTAAATAAAATTATCTTTTATTTACTCAAAAATAAGCAATATTTACCTGAAAATGCTTTTGTTTTGCCCAAGGTACGAACATTTATTATTTCGTCCGATAAAATTATCAGCAAAAACAAACTCAAATTAATTAATTTTCGGAATTTTTCTCAATCAAGTAAAGATACTATTATTCAAATAGCTTATTTTATTGCCGATATTTGGAATAAACCTTTGGCAAAAGCCTTAAACAATGAAATAAAAGCTGCTTTAATTGAAAAAACATTTCATGTTCTTGATAAATCATATCAGGGTATCCGTGTTAAAGACATAACCGGTAGTGAGTTTACTTTTGGTAATTATTCTTTTGTAAAAGATTTTGTGAACAATGATGACGCTACACATTTTCTGTTAAAGGATAATGTTTTAATTGCAAAATTTACATTTCGCGAATTATTCAACCCCGAGGGAATTCTACTTGCAAATAAGTTTAATGAATACGCTAATGTTGTTTTATTAAGTTCCAAGCCTGATGTTCCGGAATACAATAAATTGCCTTTTGATAAAATTTATTTTAATCTAAGCATAGATGAACAAAAAGAACTGATAAAAAATTTAACTCAAAAGGCAGTTACGGCGCTTATCACTGCTGATAAAAATTTAGCTGAAATTGCTTCTTATGACTATATAATTTCAGATACAGGAAATTTGCATCGGGTTTTTGAAGAATTTTCTTACGTGAAAAGAATTTTTTCACGAATAACTAATGCTTTAGCATTATTTTTTGCCATAGAAACCGTTTTTGCATTAATCGCTTTGTTTATTTTTAATCAAATCATTAATGTATTGATTGTTAATTCATTAATATCCATTTTGTTTGTGATATTTATTTCTTTTTTTCTAAAAAAAGTACGTACAAAACACATTGACCATTAAAATAATCTAATTTCCTAAGGTTACACCCAAATATAAACCCAGCAAATTGGTTCTTAAAGTCATATTTTTGTTAAGTGTTCCGGCAAGAAATAAAGTTTGGTTTAAATTAACATCCGGCTCGGCAAAATTTACAAATTCTGATATATTTTTGCTTATACCTAAAGTATATTCTACCCCGACAATTAACGAAAGTTTTTTATAATTAAATTTTGAACCTACCGATAGATGATAATAATCGGAGGGCGAAAAAGAAAACTCATTTACGTATTGAAATATATTTTCGGAGCTTACTTTATATGGATTAAAATTTGTTTTGAAACCATAGAGCCACTCTATTTTCTCAGACTGCATAAATTGTAAGCCTATGGCAATATTTAAAATGGATTTTGCACCATGCTTGAATGATAAAAAATCATTTGCCGGCTCGTATTTTTTTGAAATAGTTTCTGTTCCGTCAATAGCTTTATAAGTATCTATTTTATGAAAATATTCAATAGTAAAATAACTGCTTTCAAGTTTGTCAAATCCGGTATATTTTATCCCGAAAGCTACTGAAAAAGGCTCTTTAAATCCTGATTTTAAATGTGTTGCCGATTCGTTTAAAAATACATCTTCTACCGGATTATTTTCATAACGTATTTGGGTATTTGTTATACTGCGTGTAACATTTGCACTGCCGAATAATTTAAGTGAAGGAAATGTAAAATTTAATCCGTAACTGATTTTGTTCATTTTTAAACGAAAACCCAATTTCCCGACAAAGCGAACATCATACATACTAATTCGCTCATAATCGCTTGAGTTTGAATTATAATATGAAATACTGTCCGGTAAATTTTTTTCCAGAGGATTAATATAAATACCAATATTTTTCAAATATTTTAAATCTTTATAACTCACTAAGCTACTTATCCCTACAGTAAATTTATTCGAGATTTTATAAGCCATTCCAAAACCGCCCCATGTATCCATGTAGTTTTTTGAGAAATCAAAATATCCGGTATATATTTCATTAATTTCAGGTCTGACTAGTCGTACATCTTGCGTTATTTGGTCATACATACTTACTTTAATGTTATTTCTGTTAAACAATGCAAATTGAAAAACTATGTTTTCTCTTTTGGGAGCTTTGTATTGATAAGAAATAAAACGAGGCTTTACGGTAAAATTCAGATAATCTAAATCATTTCCCGTGCCTAAGGCATTTTTATAATAGGTTTTTGACAGATTAAATAAATTGGCATTCAAAGCAAGCATTTTATCTTGCACCTCAACAATTCCTGCCGGATTATAGTATATAGAGGTAATTCCTGAATTTCCGCCTATAACCGCACCTGCAAGCAGCGAAGCTTCACTGTTAAAACTTACGGTCCAATAATTGTTAGGTTGTGCAAGTAAACGGTCTGTACAGCCCTGAATTAAAATCAATAAAAAAAATAATATTTTAATGGTTTTGTTGATTTGCATAGTGTTTTAATTTAAAAGCCCAAACATCCATAGTGGTATTTTATTTATAAATCCGGCTTCTATATTATCTAATACCAGAAAAAAATCGGGAACTTCGCTTATTTGCGAAAAGTTTTTACTTGCTCCGCCAACTTCAAAAGTATATTTTTCATCAAATAAAAAATCACCTTTATTTGTATAATTTACTATTCCGTTTATAGCCAATTGGTT
>JALSLF010000502.1 GCA_026988445.1 Bacteroidales bacterium | reverse complement strand
CCGCAAAATACCGTTCTGGAAATTTTTGAAGACAGCAAAAACCGGATTTGGTTTGTGAGCATAAGATCTTCACTATCGTATTATGAAAACGGGAAAATATACCCTTATAAATTCAACTCCTTACTTGAAGAAACCATAAAACAAAAAGCAATTCCGGTAAAATACTCTTTTTTTGTTGATAGCTTGGATAATGTTTATATCACATCAGAAAACCGAAGAATGAAAATTATTGACAATAAAGGAAACCTAAAAAGTATATTAGCCGGTAATTTGCAAAAAAGATATAATTATATCATCGAAAAGGGGAACAAGCTTATCATGACCTATTTTGCCGATAACCTGTCGGATACCATCTTTTATATCCACGGCAATCGAAAAACAGCACTTTATGTAAAAAACTTACCCCATAAATACATTAAACATTTTTCAGCAGCCAAACTTTCCGGAAATATAATCTTTATAGCTCTGGGAAAAACGCTTTATAAATTTAAAAACTATGTTTTAGAAAAACAATATAAGTTTGAATCCAAAATATTTTGGATACAAAAAGATTCAAAAAATAATCTTTGGATTTCGGATAGCAAAGGAGGTGTTAAGTGTTATGCTAATGGTAACTTAGATAAAAAACCAGATATATATCTGTTAAAAGACTATTATATAGCTTCAATTTTTGAAGATAATAGAGGTGGATATTGGTTTGCAAGTTTACACAACGGTGTATATTACCTCCCTGATTTAAGTATTCGTTATTACGATAAAAGTAATTTTCTATACCGAAATAATGTAAATACGGTTTATGCTTATAAAGATTCGCTATGGATAGGTTATCATGCAAATTATGTTAGTTTAATAACAAATAATAAAAAGGTAGAACATATAAAAATTGACGACAATATCAATATTGAAGTTTCATCTTTATTGTATGATGAAAAGAAAAAAAGCTTACTTGCAGGTTCACAAACCGGACTGTACTTAATTAAAAATGGGAAATCGGTAAAATATATTAAGCAAAAGCAGTCAAGCAAATATTCAAGCATACTTTCAACAAAAGATATTGTTGCAGATAAAACGGGCGGTTTCTGGCTTGCCGGCAGATTGGGTTTCTATCATGTAGAAAACAAAAAAATTATTTTTGATTCAAGAGTAGAAAAAAACTTTAATTTACGAAGTAATGCCATTTATGTAGATGACGACAAGTCAGTATGGTTGGGTAGCATAAAGGGTCTTTGGCGATTCAAAAATAATTACCTGGAATATATGGGGCATCAAAACCCCCTTTTATCTATCCGGGTACTCGACATTGTTAAATACCGAAATAAACTCACGCTTGGAACAAAAGGCGGAGGTATAATTATTATAGATAAGGATACAATACTTCAAATTAATACAAGCAAAGGGCTTAACTCAAACACCATTACCTCACTATCCGTTTCGGACAAATATTTATGGGCAGGAACAAAAAAGGGGCTAAGCAGAATATTTGTAGATAAAAAGCATAATGTTAAAATATTTAATTACACTAAAGCACATGGTTTACTCACCAATGAAATAAGGCATGTTTATGCAAAATATCCATTTTTATACATTTCATCAAATAAAGGATTAATGCGCTTAAATATAGACCGGTTAGAAAAAGACACCATAAAAATACCCATATATTTTAAAGGAATTTTTATTAACAATAAAAAAGTTCCAATACAAAAAGAATATAAGTTAAAGTATAATCAAAATAATATTTTAATAAAGTTTGAAGCCATTTCATTTACTACTGCTAATGAACTTGAATTCAGATATATGATGTCGGGGCTTGATTCAATTTGCTCCTCAACAAAATCAAAAGAATTACGTTTTTCATTTTTACCGCCGGGTAAATATACCTTTGAACTAACTACTCACAACCGGGATAATGTATGGAATAAACAATCGGAAAAAATAACATTTATCATTGAAAAACCGTTCTGGAAAACAAACTTATTTATAATATCCATTGCAATTTTAGGATTTTTATTGATTTATTTATTATTTAGATATAAAACCTATCAAATAAATAAAAAAAATGAAATGCAGCGTGAACTAAACATTTATATAAAACAAGCGCTGGTAAACCATATGAACCCTCATTTTATGTTTAATTCGCTTAGCAGGATTAATAATCTGATTTTAAATAATGATAAAACACAAGCCAGTGAATATCTTTCCAAGTTTTCGCGCTTAATGCGGGTGATTATTGAAAATTCAAAAAGAGAATACATCCCTATTTACGAAGAGATAAAATCAAACAGGATGTATATGGAAATTGAAGCAAGCCGAATGGAACATGGTTTGGACTATGAATTTATCATCGACGATGAAATTGATCAATTCAACACAAAAGTACCCAGCCTTTTAATTCAACCATTTATTGAAAATGCAATATGGTACGGAATTCAACCCAAAGATAAAAAGGGAAAAATTACTATTCGTATTCGTAAAAAAGATAAATATTTAAGTATTGAAATTCAAGATAATGGTATTGGTAGAAAAAAATCTCTTGAAATGATAAAAAATAATGAAGTATTCAATAATCAATCAAAAGGTACTGAAATAAGTTATAAAAGAATACGTTTATTGGAACAAATTTTCGGGCGTAATACAAAAATTGAATACCTTGACCTTGAAGGAGCAGAAAGTGGTACTGTTGTTATCCTGAACTTGCCTTTGATTAAATAGTAAAGCATTAACCCATAATATCATACTTTATTTTTAACAGATAGAGGAATTGTAATACGAATGGTTGTTCCTTTATTAAGTTCACTTTGTATATCAATTTTTCCGTTCAATTTTTCGCTTATTTCTTTAACTAAAGCCAATCCTAAACCTGTACCTCTAAAAACTTTGTTTTTACTATCCTCCGTTTTTTGAAAAATATCAAAAATACGCTTTTGGTTTTCCGGTTTAATGCCAATACCTGTATCGGAAACTGAAATCGTTAAAAAGCCTTCGGCTTTACTATTTGTGGGATAAAAGGTTTCTCCCCTATTTTCCATAGTATAAATATCACACTCACATCTAAGGGTTACCTTTCCTTTTTCAGTGTATTTCATCGCATTTTCAAGCAAATTATATATAATATGCCTAAAAGCTCTAATATCAGAATACAATTTCATTTCTTTTAAAGATTCAAGCTCAATAATAACATTAACTTGGTCTTTATGAAGAATAGGTTTTAATTCTTCATAAACCGTAGAACATACAGATGCTAAACTAAAATAGACTTTATTAAACTTATAATGACCGGAACGTAATTTTGCTACTTCCATAACATTTTCAATTAAATGCAATAAAGTATCAATATTTGCATTAATTATACCGGCATACTTTTGTCTTTTTTCATCAGGAACATTCCCTGATGAAAGTAATTGCGTAAAACCCGAAATAGCATTCATGGGGGTACGTATTTCGTGCGAAAAATTAGCCAAGAAAGAAGAGATTAATTTCTCCGAACTTTCTGCTTTTTGCAAAGCCTCATTAAGTTTTTGAGTGCGGAGTTTAATTTTATTTTCCAAATCTGTATTTAATGCTTGCAACTGCTCAGTTAAAGTATAAAGTTCTTCTTTTTGAAGGGCAATTTCTTCTTTTTGACCGGTAAGTTCAATATTTTTTTGCTCCAACTCGGCGGTTCGCTCTAAAACTACTTTTTCAAGGTAATTTTTTTGTTTTAAAATGTATTGTTGCCTAATTCTGAAAAACAAAATAATGATGAATACAAGTACGGTAAAAAATGAAAATATAAAATACTTTGTTTTCCAAAATGGAGTATTAATAATAACCACCAATTTCCGAATCCGAGGACTCCAAGTCCCATCAATATTGCTTGCTTTTATTTTAAGCGTATAAGTTCCGGGATCAAGGTTTGTGTACACAGCAAAGCGTTTACGCGCATTAACATAAGTCCACTTATCGTTAAAACCTTCAAGAATAAAAGCATACTGAACATTTTGAGGTTTTATAAAGCTGCAAGCAGAAAATTCAAAGCTTAATATATTATTTTTATAAGAGAGTTCTAATGTATCCGTACTAAGTATCGACTTACTTAAAATATGTTCTCCCTCATAAACTGTATGTGCATCAATGTTTTTATAAGAAATCTGAAAATTGGTAATATTCACTTTTACATTTACCCTTGTTTGCGAAATACTGTCCGGATGAAATATTACCACTCCGTTTTTACTTCCAAAAACCAGTCTGCCGTCCGGTAATTTACTACTGGCAGCTATATAAAATTGGTTTGAAGGTAGCCCTTCCGTTTCTTTATAGTTTAAAACGGAAAAATTGACTGTTGAAAACCGATTGATTCCAAAATTAGTACCTATCCATAAATTAGCATTTTCATCCTCTTCAATAGAATAAATTATTTCATTATCAATAACACTTCTTGATTTAAAACTCCGGGTTCGTTTATGGTTCTCGTCCAGTTTAAAAAGTCCTTCGGTTGAGCCAATCCAGTACTGACCAAGCTTATCACGATGTATTAAAGTACAATAATTTGAGGGAATTTTAATTAAACTTTTATCATTATCAGAATACACTCTAAGTTTACCGGTTTCCGGATTAATAATATTAATACCTCCCCCCCAAGTAGTCAGCCAAATATCTCCATTATCAGCCATATAAATTGAGGTAATACTATTATTATCAATCCTGTATTTTCCTTGACTGTCTTTTGAAAAATGGATTAATTCTCCGGTCTTGTCATCTAATTTAAACAAACCATCTATCCAACTGGCAATCCAGATATTTCCAAACCTATCTTTTTTCAAATCAAATACAGCTTGAATACTCTTTAAACCGGTTTTGTCTCGGTATTTTATTTCCTTAATTAGTTTATTTGATTTAAAATTAAAAAGATGCAAACCCTTAGTCAGAGTACCAATCCAAAGAGTACTGTCATTATTTTTTAGGATGCATTTTACCGTAGGTAAACCATTGCTTGATGATAATTGAGGGAAAGTATATTTTTTTGTGCGCTTAGTTTTTAAATCAAATTTATATAAACCTTTTTTATGCAAACCCAACCATAAAAAATTATGATCAACTAAAATGCTTCGTATCATATCCGTACTATCGTCATTATTTTCCTTGTACAGATATAATGAAAACTTAATAGGTAAAATATTTGCCACGGAAAAGCCCTTGGCAAAATTACTAACAAATAAATTGCTCTGTTTATCTATGAATAGATAATAAGCATGATTATTTGCCATGCTATACAAGTTGGATGAGCTGCTTTTATATACTTTAAAAGCATTTTTTGATTTATCGTACAATAACACTCCTTGATTAAAAGTACCAATCCATAAACGTTTATATTTATCAAGTTTTAAAGAATAAATACTTTTTGTACTTTTATTTTGAATAAAAAACGGATGATTATTAAAGCTTTTAAAGCTATCGTTTTTCAGTAAAAATAAACCTGAAAGTGTTGCAACCCATAGACTATTATCATCGTTTACTTGAATTGCAGAAATCCAGTTTGTTTTTTGAAGGCTTTTATTGCTATCGGGGTAAAATTGTTTTACTTCAAAAGTTTTTTTATTGATTTTATTCAAACCCTCGGTTGTAGCCACCCAAATATTACCGGTTTTATCTTCTATAATTCTGATAATTAAATTATTCGAAAGCTCATTTCTTGGAATTCTGCGAAAGCGTATTGCTTTATTTAAATTTTTTATCGAATCAACAGGCAAAGCGGATACACTTAAGCCGGAACGTGTACCCACCCATAAATATCCTTCGGAGTCAATAAACAAATCTTTAACCATATCTTCCCAAATGGTTTCAAAATTGCCGGAATCTGCACGAAAATGATAAAAAACATCTTTTGACTGATCAAAACAATTTACACCCACATTGGTAGCCAACCACAGTCTATTATGATTGTCCACCTCAATATCTAAAACCCTGCTGTGCGATATGCTTGTACTGTCTTTAGGATTATGATAATAATTTACAAATTCGTATCCGTCAAAACGATTTAATCCCTTTCCGGTTGCTAACCAGATAAAATCATTTTTATCTTGTGTAATACAATATACCGAATTTTGCGAAAGACCATCAACAATACTGTATGGTTTAAAATACAGCCGCCTACTCTGTGCTTTTATTGAGTACTGATAAAATAAAATCAGTATCAATATTGTGCTGTATTTTAATAAATTACGATACATGTTTTAATAAATAGTTAATACCCTGTTGCTTTTAATAATCAGTCAATAATAAACCAAAATGATATTCTAAAATTTTTAAATTTTTATGTTCTACCTAAAAATATAAACGTGTTTCTTGTGCATAAATATAGCAAGGACTCATAAATAAGCCAACAGTCAATATATACAAAAACAGATTAAATTTTACGAATCCAGAATACATTACTAATAAAATATATATTTATTGATTTAAAAAATATTTAGGATTACTTATTTACGGGCAAATAAAACCTAAATGTACTCCCTCCGCCTTTATTATTTTCAATAATCATTTTTTGATTGTGTTTATTTAAAAAATCAATGCAAATATTAATTCCTAAACCCGAACCTTTTTCTTTATCGGTGCCCAAAGTAGAAAAGATATCGCCTCCTTTAAGAATACGCTTTATAATCTCATCAGAAATACCAATTCCGGTATCGGATACAGATATTTCGGCTAAAAAGTTTCCATTTTTTTCTTTTGATTCTACTAAATCAGTTGATACGGTAATTTTGCCCTTGTGCGGAGTAAATTTTATAGCATTCGAAATTAAATTTCGTAAAACTGTGGTTATCATAAGCCTGTCGGCATATACTGTTCCTGAATAGCTTATATTTTTTATTAATTCTATCTCTTTATTTTTAGCCATTCCGGCAACTAAACTAAAGCTTTCTTCAACCGGTTGTGAAATAGGGAATAAATCTTGTTTAAAATCAATTTTTCCGCTTTGGCTGCGTGCCCATAAAAGTAAATTATCCAATAAATTATATGCAGAACCAAGGCTTTCTTGCATGGTTTTTAAAATAACTGTCAATTGCTTTGTATTGGTCATTTCAGGATTTTCGAGTAATACATCTAAAAAAGATTTTATGGTACCTACCGGTCCGCGTAAATCATGACCGATTATCGACAACATTTTGTCCTTGGCTTTATTTACCAACTGCAATTCATTTTTCTGTTTATTAATTTCTTCGTAATTTTTTGCATTTTCAATGGCAATACCCACATATGCCGATAAACCTCTTAATATATTTATATGGTAATCAGAATAAGCATTTTTTCGATAACTTTGTGCTGTTACTACTCCAATAGTTTTATTTTTGGTAATTATCGGTAAAATAATTATCGAAGATACAGCTTGTAAAGTATTTGAGCCGGGAAAAATTACTTTATCAGGACTTAATTCTTTTTGCGCATCATGAATTATAATTTCCGCTTCACTTAAAAAAACATTACTTATTAAATATTGCTTATCGCCAATTGATATAGATACTTTGCTTTTTTTGTTTCCTTTAAAAAAATAGGAGTCAAATACAATTTCTTCCTTGCCGGGATGATAAATACCAATACCAAAAATACTCAATTCCATAATGCTTGACAGATTCTTGTACACAGCTACATTAATTTCCTCAGGTTTTAAATGAGTGGTTATTTCACGCCCTAACTCACTCAAAAGTTTAAGGTTAATGTATGCTTGTTCTACTTGATACTGATGCAAAAGAATTTCTTCATTTTGCTTTGCAATTTTCCGGGTTCGTTCCTTTATTTGATTTTCAAGTTTGTGTTGATATTTTTTTATCGAACGTATTCGTACCAAATAAGCAGCATATATTAAGGCTAAAAAGAAAATAATAATTAACAGTTTAAACCAATAAGTTTGATAAAAAGCAGGCGCTATTGAAAACTTTAACTCAGCAGAAGTAGTTTTTGCTTTACCAACTTCAGGTATTCCTTCAACAATAAAAGTATAATCACCAGGAGGAAGATTGGTATATTTTACAATACGTTCCGTATTTTTCACCCAGTTTTCTTCAAAGGGAATTAATTTATGGCGAAAGCTTGCTTTTTTTGAATTTACAAAATCAATATATGAATAAGCAATATTAACGTATTGAGTTCCGGGCTTTAAAACTACATTGTTTGAAATGATAAAAGTATCTTTTTCTGTAAAGAGCTTATTAATTAAAAGTTTTGGATTGGAATGTTGATTAACCAAAATACGCGGAATGAGTTTACTTACTCCTCCTATTGTATTAAAGTAAATATCTCCTTCGGGTGATTTTGTCAAATGAGTTGCCCCTACATATTCTGCATCGTAAATACCGTCGTTTTCATCATAAAGTGCGCAGCGTATTTTTGTTGTAGGGTCATCAACAAACTGGTTTAATTGTTTTTTTTCAACCCGCATCAAACCTTTTACCGTAGGTAACCATAGATATCCGTAATTATCTTCCAATACGGAAAAGATTTTATTTAATTTTAATCCGTTTGATTTATTAAAATTAACAATTCGCCCGTTTTCAATACGCGATAGACCACGAATAGTAGCAGCCCAAATAACAGTATCATCAATATATAAATCAAAAACCATATTATCGGCTAAACCGTTTAAGTCATTATAATGTTTAATAATTTTACCGTTCTTTATTATATCAATACCTCCTTTTGTACTCACATATAAAGTTTTATTTTTAAATTTTAAGGATAATACGTAATTTGAGGAAAGTCCGTTTGAGGTATTATAGCGCTCTATTACTTTATGTTTATTGGAAAGTTTGTACACGCCTGTTTGTCTTGTTGCTACATAATAATTACCCACATCATCTTGAACAATATACCGAATGGTCATATCCGGAAAATCTTTGGTGCCTCCGTAAAGTGTTTCTTTATTATTTTCAACATGCAAAAGACCACCATATGAGCATATCCATAAACTCCCGTCATTATCTTGATAAATATCTTTAATTCTGCTGCTGTGCAAAGAAGTTTTTAAAGGTACTTTGAGTATAGTATCCGGTAATATATTGTATATATTGCCTTCATCAGTTCCAACATATACTTTGCCGGTATTTAAGAGTAGTGTAACCGAAGGAACCTCATCAATACCATAAGTTTTAAAAGGATAGTT
>JALSLF010000501.1 GCA_026988445.1 Bacteroidales bacterium | reverse complement strand
TTCTACTTTTGACGAACCTGCCGACCGACACGTTAAAGTGGCTAACATTGTTTTGGAAAAAGCAAAACGCATGGTTGAGTGCGGGCACGATGTAGTTATTTTATTAGACTCAATTACACGATTAGCCAGAGCTTATAATACAGTATCTCCGGCTTCGGGGAAAGTGTTATCGGGTGGTGTTGATGCTAATGCACTTCATAAACCTAAACGCTTTTTTGGTGCGGCACGTAATATTGAAAATGGTGGTTCATTAACTATTATTGCTACAGCACTTATTGATACAGGCTCTAAAATGGACGAAGTAATTTTTGAAGAGTTTAAAGGTACCGGTAATATGGAATTGCAATTAGACCGGAAATTATCAAACAAAAGGATTTATCCTGCTGTGGATATTACCGCTTCAAGTACTCGTCGCGAAGATTTATTATTAGATAAAGAACTGCTTAACAGAATATGGATTTTAAGAAATTATTTATCCGATATGAATTCTATTGAAGCAATGCAATTTGTTAAAGATAGAATGATGCGAACAGGTACTAACGAAGAATTTTTGATTTCAATGAATGGGGACTAAAACCCAATTGATATTAAACTTTACATATAAGCCGGATAAATTCCGGCTTTTTTTTTTAACCTAAACTGAGTGATTATCTACGTCAACAAATACCAATCTATTAAGTTAAAAAATTTTATAAAAAAAAGACACGATTACCAATAGGTATTCTTACTTTTTTCAAAACTTTTTGGTTCTACTACTATTTTAATGAAAAAACACTAATCGGGTTTAAATTGGTCAACGAACAAGAATTAAACATCTTCGGTATTTTTGCTTTAAAGCGCTTAGATATCTATGCATACCTTCGTCAAATGTTTTTTCCACATAATAACGCAAATACGCCAGTGGTCGGACACGTGTACACAGATGTATTTTGAAAACTATCGCCTGCCAGTAACCAGCTACCAGAAACCAGCTACCAGTATTAGGACAAATTATCCTATATTTACAGTATTCCATTAAATTTGCAGTAGTACCAACTTTTCAAGCTCAATATCTCGGCACTTCTTTTTGAACATAATCACTCAGTTTAGGTAGAAAAATGTAAAAATTTAATATAAAATATCATTAAAATTTGATTTTTTTATTATTCTTATCTAAAATATATCAAAAAATCAAGAAAAATTATTAACAAGCGCTGTTAATAAGTAACAGCAAGGATTTGCGTACTTAGACAGTTTTTTACCAAAAAATAAAAACAAGCTAAATAGATAATACTGAATAGATTACACGTTCATATTAAAGCACAACTTTACACTATACGCGTGAAAGCCTTTACTCATTTGACTTTCAGGCTAATCAAAAAACATGCATTAATTTTAATCTTTCTCGATTTTTTTTTAGATGAAATTTGCTAAAGTCCGCAAATCCACTATATTTGCATACATAATTAAACAAATAAAAATATTTCATTAACTTTAAAATTACAATTATGAACAAAGCTGAATTAATTGACGCAATTGCAAAAGATGCAGATTTGACAAAAGCTGATGCTAAAAGAGCATTAGATGCATTTATTAATGCCACTACAGGTGCTTTAAAAAAAGGTGAACGTGTTGCATTAGTAGGATTTGGTTCTTTCTCAGTATCTAAAAGAAATGCTAGAACAGGCAGAAACCCACAAACAGGAAAAGAAATTAAAATTGCTGCTAAAAATGTTGTTAAATTTAAAGCAGGAAGTGATTTGTCAAATACAGTACAATAAGCTGAAACTTTTTTGTATTAAAGCTGCTTTGTTATAAGGCAGCTTTTTTTTTGCCCAATTCTTACTATTTTTGTACGGATAATTTAATAAGTATGAATAAAGAATTAATAAAGCATTTTGCTAATCTTGTTACCGAAGAGCGATGGCAATTAATGAATAAAATAATTGCCGACAGAACAAGATATATCACGGTAGTTTTAGAGGATATTTTTCAGCCTCATAATGCCAGTGCAGTTTTACGCACATGCGATTGTTTTGGAGTGCAAGATGTTCATATTATCGAAAACAGAAATCAATATACGGTTAATCCTGATGTAGCGCTTGGGGCATCTAAATGGTTAAATTTAGAGAAATATTCGGAACAAGAAGAAAACACAATAGCCTGTATTAATCATTTAAAAGAAAAAGGTTACCGGATTGTTGCCACTACTCCGCATATTGATGATGTAAACCTTGAAGAATTTGATTTATCAAAAGGAAAAATTGCATTAATGTTTGGCTCGGAACAACCCGGCTTAACGCAAACAGCCCTAAATCATGCCGATGAGTTTTTAAAAATCCCCATGTATGGTTTTACCGAAAGTTTTAATATTTCTGTTTCAGCATCAATTATACTGCATCATTTGCGTTGGAAATTAAATCAATCGGAAATAAAATGGCAATTGAGCAATGCCGAAAAAGATGAAATATTACTAAACTGGCTGCGTCAAAGTATTAAACGTTCGGATGTGGTAGAAAAAGATTTTTTAAGAAGAATGAGAAATTAACACAAAACAGATGCTTACACACAGACAAATTTTTTATAAACACATTGGTCAAACTTCCGAAACACCCTATGCTTTAGAAATAGAGCGCGCCAAAGGAATATATTTATTTGACAGTACCGGAAAAAAGTATATTGATTTAATTGCCGGAGTTTCGGTTAGTAATGTTGGTCATTTGTACCCCGAAGTGGTAAAAGCTGTTCAAAAACAGGCAGAAACCTATATGCACTTAATGGTTTACGGCGAATATATTCAAAGTCCGCAAGTTGAATTTGCAAAACTTTTGACCGAACAGCTGCCCGAAAACTTAAACAGTGTTTATTTTGTCAATTCAGGCAGCGAAGCCAATGAAGGAGCAATTAAATTAGCCAAACGATATACGGGTCGCAGCGAAATAGTTGCTTTTAAAAATGCTTATCACGGAAGCACACAGGGAGTTATGAGCCTTATGAGCGACACTTATTTTACACAAGCATTTCGCCCTTTATTACCCGGTATCCGGTTTTTAGAATTTAACAACACTAGGGATTTATTGCAAATAAGCCGAAAAACAGCTTGTGTACTCATTGAACCGATACAAGGTGAAGGCGGTGTGGTTTTACCCGATAATGATTTTTTAAAAAAATTGCGTGAAAGATGTGATGAAACAGGTACTTTATTGATACTTGACGAGATACAAACCGGTTTTGGACGCAGCGGCGAGTTATTTGCTTTTATGAAATATGATATTGTACCCGATATTTTCACTATTGCCAAAGCAATGGGCGGAGGCATGCCTATTGGGGCTTTTGTGTCGGATAAAAAAATAATGGATGCATTTACCAATAACCCTGTTCTTGGTCATATTACAACATTTGGCGGACATCCGGTATCGGCGGCAGCAGCACTGGCAAGTTTAAAAGTATTACTTTCGCAGAATATTATTCACGAAGTGAATAAAAAAGGACAATACTTGATTTCTAAACTAAAACATCAGGCAATTAAATCAATTCGCGGAACAGGATTATTTTATTCGGTAGAATTAGAAAATGCAGAAGCCGTTCAAAAATTTATCCGCACCGCACTGGATGAAGGTCTCATTACCGACTGGTTTATTTTCTTGGATAATCGTTTTCGCATAGCTCCACCACTTATTATAAGCTATGAAGAACTGGATTTAGTAGCAGAAATCATTTTAAAAGTACTTGATAGAATTTAAGCTAAATTGAGCTATTAACTAATCCACTAGTAGTCGGACAAGTTATTCCAATTTACCAATACACTAATATACCAAT
>JALSLF010000500.1 GCA_026988445.1 Bacteroidales bacterium | reverse complement strand
TACCAATACACTAATATACCAATTTGCCAATTATTATATAATTTTACCATAATATATACGTTTTGAAAGAAAATCATTAAATACCGAGACCATGAGAAGTTTTTTTATGATACTAATACTCGTTTTCAGCATAAATTCTTTTGCTCAAGAACAAGATATAAAACAAGAAACAGAACATATCTCAAAACTATTTAACGATATAGTAAATGCAAAAACCGATGCTGAAAAAATTAAGCTCAACAAACAAATAATAAGCATTTTTTCAGAGCTGTTGCAAAATAAAGAAACTTTTGAATATTCATTCTTAGAATTAAAGTTTGTTTCAAAATTAGTATCCGAAGATGGCAAAATAAAAATATACACGTGGAATATTCCGTACGAGAACGGTGAATTTGAATATTTCGGCTTTGTACAACTTAGAAAAGCATCAGGTATTGAATTGATTGAATTAAAAGATAAATCAAAAAAAATAAAACAAGCAGAAAACAAAATATTATCGGCAAATAATTGGTACGGAGCATTATATTATAAAATGATAAGCAATACCTACAAAGGAAAAACTTATTATACTCTTTTGGCTTGGGATGGAAATGATAATTTTACCAATAAAAAAATTATTGAAATCTTAATTCTGAAAAATCAAAAATTGCAATTTGGCAGTCCGATTATAAAAATGCAAAACAATGAATTAAAAAAACGGCTTATTTTTGAATATTCCGAGCAAGCAAAAATGATGCTTCGTTACGATGAAAAAATCAAAATGATTGTTTTTGACCATTTAGCACCCGAACAAAAAAAATTTAAAGGTCAATATATGTATTACGGACCGGATTTATCGCAAGACGGATTAATATTTGAAAACGGATTGTGGGTATTGAAAGAAAATTTAGATTTAAGAAACCCAGATAATAATAAAGGTAAAAAACCTATTAAAACAAGTTTTTAAACCTAAAAAGAAAAAAACTATGAAACATCCATCCGCTGTCTGGCGACACATGGGAATTATTATTTAAGTGTATATAATAAGCATAAACCTATATGTTAGTGGATGTTCCATGAGACCATTTAAAACAATTAAAAAATAAACTCATGAAAAAAATAAAGCTTATTTTTAGTATCCTCATTTTTAGTCAATTTACAGTTTTTGCCCAAACAGCAAGCATTAAAATTTTCACAAAATCTGATGATGCAAAATTCAGGGCTTACTTTCAAGGAGAATTGCAAAACAATTTTCCGGTAAAAGAAATTAGTTTTGACAGTTTAAGTCATAAAAACGTTTATAAAATTATCATTTCTTTTACGGCAGACAGTATTGCAGATATTAATGAAGAAATTTACTTATTAGAAGACGAACACAAAGTGTTTGAAATTAAAAAGAAAAATGAAATCAGGGAAAAATCGGCAAAACTTGGAAGAAAAGTCGGGAAATTATTAAAAATCGGAAAACACGATAAAGAAGGTATTCTTTGGGACGTTTATTATTTGGATGATATTACGGAGAGTGAATATCTGGAAAATTAATTCGTCTGAACTATAAAGTTTAATAGTTTTTTTAAAAAAAGAGCTTGACTTTTAAAAAGTCAAGCTCTTTTAAGCTAAAACACAACACACATTAAATCAGGTTTTCAACTAAAAGTACTCGGTTTTTAAACATCTAATCTAAATAAACAAAAAACAAAAAATAAATATAATAAACTGATTTACAAGATGATTTAAAAACATAACACAAGGCAATTCTAAACAAGAAACAAACAAGTCATTTTAACCAACGTATAAGCAACTAATCTAAAACAATCAGGTCTTTATAGAAAAGTTTAATACTTAAAAGCCAAAATTTATGTCGGAAAAAAATCGCTTAGTAAGCAAATTTAGCATTTTAATTATAGCTGTTTTCATATTACTGCCTGCTATTTTAATTACTTTAAAATATACGGTCTGGGGTTACTCTTATAAAAAAATACTCCCAAAAACAAGTTATGATGTTTCAATACAAATGGATGCAAACAGTTATGGAGAAGCTTTGTATATTAAAACTTATGTTCCTATGAGCGATTCGCGACAGAGCATTTACAATGAAGTGCTTAATTCTCCCGGATTTACACATGAAGTTGTAAGTAATGAATTTGGTCGCGAAAGTAAATGGTATATTGCTAATGCTGATGGAGCATATCATATTGACTATAGTTTTTCATTTATGGGCAAAGCTTTGCAATTCAATATTGATACAATGCTACGACCTGAGACAAATATTCCACCGGGGCTAAGCACTTATCTTGAAAGTACAGAAAACATCCAAATAAACCACCCTGTAATTGAACAAATTTATCAAGAAAAAGTTGCTCGATTTACTAAAACACGTATGATTCTCAGGGCAATTATGGATTATACCTACAGTATGAAATCTAAACCTTTTAAAGGATTAACTGATGCTGTTACCGCTGCAAAATTAAACGAAGCTTCGTGTAACGGAAAAAGTCGTTTGTTTGTAGCATTGGCGAGAAAAGCAGGAATACCGGCTCGTTTGGTAGGTGGTATAATATTAACCGATGGTCAAAAAAGAACTTCGCATCAATGGGTAGAGGCATATATCAACGGTTACTGGGTACCTTTTGACCCATTGAATAATCATTTTGCTTATATACCCGATAATTATTTATTATTATACCGTGGTGATAAATTTTTATTTGCGCACAGCCCCAATATTAACTTTAACTATTCTTTTAACATAAAAAAAAGATTGGTAGCAAACCCTATGCTTATTGAAGAACTTCATGAAACACCGTTCAATGCCTATAATGCCTGGCAAGCATTTCAAAAAGTAGGCATCCCTCTGGGCTTGTTAAAATTGATTATTATGTTGCCGCTCGGTGCACTTTTTATTGCAATTTTCAGAAATGTAATAGGCATTCAAACATTTGGTATTTTCTTGCCTGCATTAATTGCTTTATCCTGTCGTGAAACCGGACTGTTTTACGGATTGCTCGGCTTTGTTTTTGTAGTTGGAATTGTGAGTATTTTACATTTTCCCTTAGAAAAACTTGGATTACTTTATATTCCGAAAATGGCTATTATGCTAAGTGCCGTAGTAATTACTTTTTTAACGGTTGCAGCACTGGCTATCAACTTTCAATTATATGAACTTTCTTACATTTCATTATTCCCAATTGCAGTAGTAACAATCACCGCCGAACGCTTTGGCAGGCAAATAGTTGAAGAAAGTTTCAAAGATGCTGTCCGGCTAACGTTTCAAACATTAATTGTTGCAGCTTTGGTATATTTTATCATTAACTCACGTACTATGCAGGCATTTATTCTTGCTTTTCCCGAACTGCTTCTATCAATTATCGGCTTAAATATTTTACTGGGTAGATGGATAGGACTGCGTGTAACAGAGTATTACCGTTTTAGGTGGCTTATGAAAGCTTCTAATGCTTAAACTATTAAAAGAATGAAGGAATTTTTAAGAAAAATATTTTCAATAGACCATCTGGTTGCCGGGGTAAACCTACGAAACAGAGCGCTTATATACGCCTATAACAACAGAAAAGACTACATTTTGGCTGATGATAAAATAGAAACCAAAGTATTTTTGGAAAAAGCCGGCATTCCTGTTCCTGAAACCTATGCAATTATGGAGCATGTAGGCAATATTCAACAAAAATGGGGAAAAATGAACAGGTATGACTCTTTGGCTATAAAACCGGCAAAAGGTAAAGGTGGCGGTGGTATAATTGTTTTGTTTAAAGATGATAATAACAATTGGGCAAGCCCTTCGGGTAAAAAAATGAACACTTATGAAATAAAACGGCATATTGCCAATATACTTTTTGGGGTTTATTCTTTTGGAAATTCTGACAGAGCAATTATTGAGTATTGTATTCAAACACCTGATTTTTTTACGAACATTTATCCTGATGGCGTTCCGGATATACGTCTTATTACCTTAAAAGGTGAAATTATTGCTGCTATGCTACGAATACCCACAAACGAATCGGACGGAAAAGGAAATTTACATCAAGGTGCTCTTGGTGTAGCTGTTGATATAGAAACCGGTATTTTAGGACAAGCCTACAATTATAAAACATATCTGGATTATCATCCGGATACGAATGCCCAAATTAAAGGACTAAAAGTACCTTATTGGGATAAGATAATTGATATAACAAAAAAGATTGCAAAAATATCTCCCCTAAAATATATAGGTATCGACATTGTCATTGATAAAAAAGTGGGGCCATTAGTAATGGAATTAAACGTACGCCCCGGAATAGAAATACAAAATGTTGGTAAACACGGATTATTAGAATTAATTAATAAAAAAAACATAAAAATATGATTAACCGATTATTCAATAGCTTTGTACCCTTTTTGGTAATATTAATTGCTTTGATTATTTCAATTTCTTATTTAGATAATTATGCGGCAAGTCTAAGCAAACAGCCGGAAGTAATTGATATATCAAATTCAAAAGATAATATGGGAAATAATATCTGGGATTTTGAAACCGGAGATGAAATTTCTATCGACAAAAACAAATATCAAAATGACTCATTATACAAAAAAGCGGTTAAACTATACAAAATTGGCAAATGGAAAGAAACTAAAAAGCTTTTAATCAATTTATCAGAAAAATACCCCGATTCTGAAGGTATTTTAAATTTTATCGGTTTAGTGTATCTAAAACAAAATAAAAATTTAAAAGCCATTGAATATTTTGAAAAAAGCATTAAGCAAAATCCTAACTATATTCCGGCTTTATTAAATGCAGGAATCAGTTATACAAAAATACATCAGTACCCCGAAGCTGAAAAAGTTTACAAAAAAGCATTAGAAATACAAAATACAAATGCAAAAATTTGGTTAAACTTAGGAATTTTACACATTAAACAAGAGTTATGGAGTGAAGCAGTAGATGCGCTTGACAAAAGTATTAAGTTTGCAAGCGGGAAAATTAAACCTAAAGCTTATTATTATGCGGGACTTGCCAATGCTAATATAAAAGATACTCTTCGTGCAAAAGAATTATTTAACGAAGCCATCTTATTAAAACCTGCTTATTTACTTCCACGTATTCAACTCTCTTTATTAGAAAAAGATACAGATAAAAAAATAAAATTACTAAAAGATATTATTCGTTTAAATCCGGATTATTCACCGGCATATTATTATTTATCAATCATTTATCAGGAGCAGGAACATTTTCATTTAGCAGAACAACAATTACAACAAGCTTTACTAAAATCACCTCATAA
>JALSLF010000499.1 GCA_026988445.1 Bacteroidales bacterium | reverse complement strand
GTTAAAATTACCTGAAATTGCCCGGCGGCTCTTATTCATATCAACAAACCTGACACTTCCGCCGGGTGATTTTTTTTTAACAAACCGACTAATCTTTTATATAATTGAAATTTACTGAACTAGACCTGGAACCTTCTTTACAGGAAAGCATTTCGGCTATGGGTTTTGTGAAAGCAACACCCATACAAGAACTAACACTACCCGCCATTTTGGCAGAAAAAGATTTAATTGCTTGTGCACAAACAGGTACCGGAAAAACAGCCGCTTACATCATTCCTGTTTTAAACAAATTAGCTCAAAATCCAACAAAAGATATTGACACTTTAATTATTGTTCCTACAAGAGAACTTGCCTTGCAAATTGATCAGCAATTTGAAGGGTTTAGTTATTTCTTAGATGTTTCATCGGTTCCTATTTATGGTGGTGGTGATGGCGATACATGGAGCGCTCAAAAAAATGCATTGGTTAAAGGTGCAAATATAGTGATTGCTACCCCGGGAAGGCTTATTGCACACATGAATTTCGGTTATGTTAAATTTAATCGTTTAAAACATCTGATTCTGGATGAAGCTGACCGTATGTTGGATATGGGTTTTTATGAAGATATTGAAAAAATAATAAAAGAACTGCCAAAAAACAGGCAGACCTTGATGTTCTCGGCAACGATGCCTGAAAAAATCAGGGTATTGGCAAAAAAAATACTTTCGGATCCTGAGGAGGTAAACCTTTCTATTTCAAAACCCGCTGAAAATATTTTGCAAGCTGCATATTTGGTTTATGATAATTATAAAATAGAGTTGATAAAACAATTATTGGAAGGTAAAGACCTGAAAAGTGTTTTAATTTTTTCGGCAACCAAAAAAAATGTTAAAAGTATTCGTAGTGAACTGCAAAGACAAGGAATGAATGTAGAGGAAATTCATTCCGATTTAGACCAAAAGCAGAGAGAACAGGTGATGCTTGATTTTAAAAATCGTAAAATCCAAATACTTACAGCTACTGATATTTTGGCGCGTGGAATTGATATCGAAGAAATTGACTTGGTAATTAATTTTGATGTTCCGGGCGATGCCGAAGATTATGTGCATAGAGTTGGAAGAACAGCAAGAGCTAAATCATCAGGAGTTGCCATTACATTGATCAACGACAGTGAACAGGAGAAATTTAAACGGATTGAAGATTTTATTGGTATTAATTTGATAAAATTACCTACTCCACCTGAAATTGGTGAAAGTCCTGAGTATAACCCGAGTTCCAAAAAATCTAAGAAAAGAAAATTTAATAAAAAACCTTACCGTAAAAGTAAGAACAGTAAAAAGTAAAGCAATCTTCCATTTGATAAGAAGATTGCTTTTGTGTTCTGAAGACTTAAAAAGTACCGTATATAAGTATTTATGCTATTGAATACCTTTGGTTGGCATCTTTCGATCTACTTTTTTTATTAAACCTTGCAGTACTTTTCCTGGTCCTACTTCTGTAAACGAGCTAGCTCCATCAGCAATCATATTTTTTACAATTTCGGTCCACCTTACGGGTGATGTCAATTGTGCAATCAAGTTTTCTTTAATCTCTTTGGGGTTTTTTACTGCTTTTGCATTTACATTCTGATAAACCGGACAAATCGGCTCTGAAAACTTGGTTTCATTTATGGCTTTTGCCAATTCTTCTTTTGCAGGCTGCATCAAAGGTGAGTGAAATGCTCCGCCTACATTTAGCTTAATGGCTCTTTTAGCTCCTGCATTGCTTAAAATTTCAATGGCTTTATCAATGGCTTCGTTTGTTCCTGAGATAACTACTTGCCCGGGTGAATTATAATTGGCAGGAACAACAATTCCATCTACTTTATTACAAAGTTCACCAACAACTGCATCGTCCATTCCCAGAATAGCTGCCATGGTTGAAGGAAATAGTTCGCAAGCTTTTTGCATTGCCAAAGCTCTTTTTGAGACTAATTTTAAACCATCTTCAAAAGACAAAGCTCCGTTTGCCACTAAAGCTGAAAATTCACCCAATGAATGACCTGCAACCATATCGGGCTTGAAATCATCACCCAGCGTTTTTGATAAAATTACCGAATGCAAAAAAATTGCAGGTTGGGTAACTTTTGTTTGTTTTAAGTCTTCTTCGGCGCCTTCAAACATTATATCGGTAATTCTAAAACCAAGAATTTCGTTTGCTTTTTCAAACATTTCTTTGGCTAAGTTAGAATTTTCGTACAGGTCTTTGCCCATTCCTACAAATTGTGCACCCTGACCGGGAAATACATAAGCTTCCATAAATATTTTTTTGAATTGTGTAATGATTGATTAACGTGGGCAAAGATAATATAGAATTGATAAATAAAAAATGGTAAAAACCGGTAAAAATTTTATCTTTGCGCCATGGAAGAAAATTTTATTTACCTGTTTGGCTTTAAACTAATGCAGCCGGGCGCATTCATTACCGATCAATTAATTGCTATTGTAACTTTTATTTTTTATTTGCAATTAAAGAAACATAAAGAAACAGCTGATTACAGTTACTTTTTTTTATTTATGAGTATTACTTCAATGGTGGGAGGTTTTGGTCATTTACTTTATGAATATGCAGGACTTCCGCTGCAAATGTTCGGCTGGATATTTAATGCCTTCTCAATTTATTTTATTGAAAAAGCGGCTATAAATGAGTTGGCAGATGGTAAACTTAAAAACTTTCTCTCTAAAGCAATAAATTTCCAAGTAGTTTTATATCTAATTTCTATTTTTGTTTTCCGGCATTTTATGGTGCTAACCATTAATACGGTGATTGGTATGTTGGCTTTGGTTGTACCTGTTTTGGCTGTGCAAACTTTTAAAAAAGAAGGTAAAAATTTTCTTTTGATAATTGTTGGAATCTTACTTTCGGCTGCACCTGCATTACTGCATAAAACGAATATTGGCTTTAGTATCTTTTCGGCAAAAGAAATTAGCCATTTGATTTTAATAGTATGTTTTTATCTGATTTTTATAGGAATTAACAATGTTTTTGTGAAAAAGCTTGTACTTAAAAGTTCTGAAACAGTTTAAGCTAAATTGAGCGATTATCTACTTAGGTTTAAGTCAAGATATATGAACTTTATCCGGCATTATTGTCTTTTCGCAATTTTTTTGAATAAGCAACTCATAAGTATCTAAATTTAACGCACATAAATTCCCCATTCGTTTATTATCATAAACTTTATGATACTTTGTATAGACAACACCATTGTCCAACCCAATTACTTTTTCTTTATTATTTATTGATTTAATAATTTCATCAATATATATTGGCTGATGTCCGTGAATAAGCGTTTTATTTTTTAATATTTTTTTATTGTAAGCAAACGTTCTACCCCATAAAATCGATGTTTTATCCTTAAATGGATCTTTTGCATCAAAATTAAAACTTGCATGAACCAGAAAAAAATTGTCCAGCTCATAATAAAAAGGTAAATGCTTTAAAAAATTACGGTATTTTTTTCGTAATTTTCCGGCTTTAAGCATATCGGGTCTTTTATCCATCAGCCATTTTAATACATTTTCATTACTATCTTTATCAATATCCAAGAGTGTTTGTTCATGATTGCCTCGCAATGGATACACACCAAAGCCGTTTTTTATCAGTTTAATAATGTAATCCAAAGTTTTTTTACTTTCCGGACCTTTATTAATATAATCACCCAAAAGAAAGAGTTGATCTTTTTTTTGAACTTGAATTTTTTTTTCAACAAGTGTTTTAAAGGTTTGGTAACATCCATGAATATCTCCAATTACAAACCTTCTTCCCTTTTTGGGTGATTTAATTTTATTTTTTTGATAATACTTTTTCACTATTTATATTTCATAATCAACGGCAATGGTTTCTTTTTTATGTTCCTTTATTTTAGCTACCACTGCTTGATGAGCCTCATGAACACGATAGGCTTCAAGTGTCTCCATACTTTCAAATGACGATATCAGCACCAAATCGTAGGCATTGGCTGAAATACTTATATTAACTCCTACCTCATAACCTATTATCTCATTTATTTTTTGCGGAAGCTCATCTAATGATGCTTTTAATTCGTTTGCAATACTTTTCCGTTCTTCTCTTGTGTATTTGTCTGATAATTTGAACATTACAATGTGTTTAATCATTTTTTTGTGATTTTAAAAATTTGACATTACTTTTGATGAATAATTCCCAAGCCGTTCGATTGCCTTTAGTATAGTGTTTCCCTTAAAAAGAGGATACTAAACATTTGTTGAGCTACCTAATTGGACAGGTTTGGAATATACAAAATTAATAAAAATTATGCTAGTAATTGGAATTGCTGGAGGAACAGGTTCAGGAAAAACAACTGTTGTACGGAAAATTATTGAAAGTTTACCCGAAGGTGAGGTCGCTGTTTTATCACAAGATTCTTATTATAAGGATAATAGCCATTTACCACTTGAAAAAAGACAGGAAATTAATTTTGATCATCCAAAAGCTTTGGAGTTTGATTTAATTGTTGAACATATTAAAGAATTGCGTAAAGGGAATAGTATAGAAGAGCCTATCTATTCTTATTTAACTTGTACACGTGCAAAAGAAACAGTTACGGTTTACCCCAAAGATGTGCTAATTCTTGAAGGTATTCTTATCTTAACCCATAAAGAGCTGCGCGACTTATTTGACATAAAAGTATTTGTTGATGCCGACCCTGATGATCGTTTAAACAGAGTAATTCAAAGAGATATTGTAGAGCGCGGTCGCTCGGTTGCCAAAGTACTCGAGCGTTATGATAAGTCGGTAAAACCTATGCACTTACAGTTCATTGAGCCTTCAAAGCGTTATGCCGATTTAATTGTTCCGCAGGGCGGGCACAATAAGGTAGCTATTGAAGTGCTTTGTTCAATCATTGAAAAAAACTTAAAAACTCAAAAATAGATGTTACAAGATATAAAGAATACAGACGTTCTATTTTTGGATATTGAAACCGTTTCGGCTTATAAAAGTTTTGATGAATTACCCAAACGCATGAAAGTGCTTTGGACAAAAAAAGCAAAATCACTAACTAAACAGGAAGATATAAAGCCCGAAGAACTTTATGAGCGGGCAGGGATTTATGCTGAATTTGGTAAAATTGTTTGTATCTCAGTGGGTTTTATGGTCAAAAAACAGGATGAATTTGCTTTTCGTTTGAAATCTTTTTATGGTGATGATGAAAAGAAAATATTAAATGATTTTAATAGTTTACTTCGTAAATCCTTTACCCGCGATAATCAGTATCTATGTGGACATAATGCAAAGGAGTTTGATTTTCCCTATATTGCTAGACGTTCATTGATTAATGGTTTAAAACTTCCTCCGCAATTAAATATTTCCGGTAAAAAACCTTGGGAAGTAAAACATCTGGACACAATGGACTTATGGAGGTTTGGCGATTATAAAAGTTACACTTCATTAAATTTGCTTACTGCTGTTTTTGATATACCAACTCCAAAGGATGATATTGACGGTAGTCAAGTAGGTAAAGTTTATTGGGAAGAAAACAATATTGAACGCATTGCAGAATATTGCCAGAAAGATGTTTTGGCAGTAGCACAGTTATTTCTAAAGTATAAAGGCGAGGCTTTAATTAAAGCTGAAAATATAGAAATCATTAAAGCTAATTAGTGATTGTCTATAAAGTTGCATTTCTACTATTATTACAGCAAAATATTTTCCATAGATGGACACTAATTAATTCATTTTTAATGTATTAATAATCTGCCCAAAAATCTCTTTTCTTGTTCAGTTCTTCCTCTTGTTTTAAAACTTCTTCCGGTACTAATTGCATAAACGAAGGGTGTTGTTCAATAGCATAAGATATTTTTTCAACAATTTCATCGATTGAATCATTTTCGTAATCAATATCCAAAGGCTGTTTAATTACTATAGATTGCAAAATACCGCGTTTTTTTACCAACAAGCCTTTTTTGTTAAACGAACGCCTAAAACCATCAATTACAATAGGTACAACAATCGGTTTGTAGTTTTTTATAATGTGGGCAGTACCTTTTCTAATCGGTTTAAATGGTTTTGTTGTTCCCTGCGGAAAAGTAATTACCCAGCCATCTTTTAAGGCTGTTCCTATTTGTTCCGTATCGCTTGGGTTTACCGGTCGTTTAATGTCTTTTCCTGCTTCGCGCCAAGTACGCTGAACCGTAATTGCTCCGGCATATGCAAAAATTCTGGGCAACAAACCTTTACTCATGGTTTCTTTTGCAGCTACAAAGTAAATATTCAACTTGGGTGATTTCAAATATCTGAAAACACCTTTAATACTGTCCTTTCTTCCGTGAAGTGCTGCATTAAAAACATGTAGCATAGCAGCTACATCAGCAAAATAGGTCTGATGATTAGATACAAACAACACTCCTGTTTCCGGTAAATTTCTAATTATATCGGAACCTTCAATGATTAATTGGTTAAATCCTCTATATCTTCTATGAGATATTAGTCCAAAGAACCTAATTAGCCATTTCTTTAATAATAAAATATGTCCGAATGGATTGCGTTTTACTAACCCCATATATAAATCTTTTTTTTTTAAATCTACGCGAAATTAAAAAACATTAGCTAATAAAAAAATATTTAGGCTTTGTTTGTTTTTGTACAAATTTAGTTTTTTTAAGTATTTTGTTTTGATATTTTTACAATTATTTATTCATGTTTACGTTGTTAGTATAAATAATTAAATAGAAAAATATGAGGAGAATTACATTATTGTTTGGATTAGCTTTTTTATTCTTTTTTACCGGTAATATTTCCGGACAGGGTGTTGTTTGGCATGAGTGGGAGGATGGCTACAAAAAAGCAAAAGAAGAGAATAAAATTATTTTGCTTGATGCCTATACTGAATGGTGCGGATGGTGTAAAGTAATGGATCAAAAAACATACACCGTAAAAGAAGTAAAAGATAAGATTCAGGAAAATTTTGTTGCAATTAAATTAAATCCGGAGCTTTCAGGTACTTATGAGTTTGAAAATCAATCATATTCAGGTAAAGAATTAATTAAGCGATTGGCTTATAATAAATTCAGGGGCTACCCAACTACTTTTTTCATATTTCCCGACACCGGAAAATCTTATATGGAAATAGGCTATATTGAAGCAGCTCCTTTCAGTAATATATTGGATAAATATGCCGGAATGAAAAATTGAGCATATTTTCAGTTTAAAATTTAAACCTAAATTATCGCCATGCTAAAAATATAAAAGTTTTTAGTGTGGCGATTTTTTATGCCCTTTGAAATATATTTGAATAGGTCTTTTTATCAACAAAATTATTGAATTTATAAAAAAAACTATGTATTTTAGAGTCAATTTTATAAATTCGCTCGAAACATTTAACTATCAAATATGAATAAGTCTGTTTATATTGTTATTATTTTAATGATTTTTACTCCGTTTTCGGTTTTTGCTCAAAATCCTGATATAGAAATTACCGATTTAGTATTAGAAAATAATCAATTAGCTATTTATTATAGTATTTCTAAAGCCAAAAAGAAGCAAACATTCGAGGTATGGCCTGAAATTACTATGGAGAATGGTCAAAAAGTGAACGCTAGCTCGTTTAGTGGCGATTACGGGAAAGAGATTACTGCCGGTGCAAATAAAAAAATGATTTGGGATTTTAATGCAGATGGGGTAATTTTAAATGGGAAGATTTATGTAGAAGTAAAAGCTACTATATCTGTATCGGCAACTAAAGTGGGTATAGGAAAAGCGCTTTTGCTATCGGCAATTGTTCCGGGTTTGGGAATAAATAAACTTAAAGGTGGTGGACCTTATTGGTTAATGAGTGTTCCTGTTTACGGTTTGATGGCTGGCACTGTTGTTTTTAATGCAGCAGCAAGTAGTTCCTATGATTATTATTTAAATAATAATTACGATAATCCGCAACAAGCAAGTAATGATTACCAAAATGCTTTGGATAATCAAAAGCAAGCACAAACATTTGCCTATGCAGCTATTGGAACTTGGGCTATAAATATGGTTTGGACAGGAATATTGGCAGCGAAAAATAAATCAGTTGCTTATAATTACAATAAGCGAAAAATGTTTTTTTATTCAGGTATTAACCCTGCTAACAAATCAGTAGGTTTTACCTTAAAATATCGATTCTAAATATAAAATAAGAACAATGAGAAAGTTATATTATTTGCTAACTATACTGTTCCTTTTTTCGGGGATAAATATTTCAGCACAACAAAAGAGCATAACCATTAGTTCGGGTAAAAAAAGCATTTATATAAACAATGCTCCAAAATTAAAAATTACTGCGGTTCGTTTAATTGATGATAACGGAAATAATGCCATTGATGCCGGCGAAAATTGCAAAATATTTGTAGAAGTATCTAATACGGGTAAAAGTACTGCTAAAGCAGTTAACGTTTTAACGGTTCGGAAATCCGGTTTAAGCGAGTCATTATCTTTTGCACCCAATACCTATATTGGAAACATCGCACCCAAAGAAAGCAAAACGGTAGAAATACAATTATCCGGCGGAATTAGTTTAAAAGACGGTACGGCTACGCTTGAATTTATTGCTCAAGAAGCCAATAATTACGATTCACCACCAAGGGAATTTGATTTACAGGTAAAATCTAAAAATGTGCCTTTAGCCATAAATTGGTACTATCCGGTAATGGACAATACGACGGTTAACGAAGCCAAATATACCATTAAAGCATGTATTGCTTCATCTAAAGCAATTGTGAGCGTAAATATTTATGTAAACGGACAAAAACTCCCGGATGAACGAGGCTTTAAATTAGCAAGTTCAAATACATGTAAAAATTATTTAGAGCGTGAAATTGAATTACAGAAAGGCGAAAACCGTGTAAAAATTGAAGTAGAAAATATCAATTCAAAAATTTCATCTACCGAAAAAATAATTACTTATTCCGATGTGCAATACGAGCACCGTTTGGCTTTGGTAATCGGGAATAGCAATTATAAAAAATCGCCTTTAAAAAACCCGAAAAATGATGCTCATGCCATGGCAGAAGCTTTACGAAAGTTAAACTTTGAAGTAATTGAAGTTTTAGATGGTGATAAAAAAACAATGAAACAATCTTTGCGTGAGTTTTCGGATAAATTAGAGCAACAAAAAGGCGTAGGGCTGTTTTATTATGCAGGACACGGATTGCAGGTAAAAGGCGAAAACTATCTTGTACCTGTGAATAATGATATTAAAGAAGAATACGATG
>JALSLF010000498.1 GCA_026988445.1 Bacteroidales bacterium | reverse complement strand
TACCTTATATTAATAGTTTAAATCTTGAAAATTTAGTGATTGCTTCGCCTGATATGGGGGGGGCAAAAAGGGCAAATGCTTATGCAAAGTTTTTAAAAACAGGAATGGTGGTGTCGCATAAATCGCGTGATAAAGCCAATGTTGTAGGTGATATGACAATAATTGGCGAAGTTGAAGATAAGAACGTAATTATTTTAGACGATATGATAGACACAGCCGGAACAATAACAAAGGCTGCTGATATTATGATGCAAAAAGGTGCAATAAGCGTTAGAGCTATTGCCACACATGCCGTTTTATCGGGTCCTGCCTATGAGCGCATAAATAATTCTGCTTTGCAAGAAGTAATTGTTACCGATACCATTCCGTTAAAAGGGAAAAGCGATAAAATAAAAGTGTTAAGTACTGCCGAGCTTTTTGCCGATGTGATAAAAAAAGTATATAACTATCAATCAATAAGCTCAAATTTTATTATTTAAGATGTTTGTTTTTATTGATTAAATTTTCTATTTTTGCAGCCATTTTAAAAAATAGTGATAACGTGTGATGGAAGTTTAATAACTTAAGTAGCACATAAATTTAAAGAAAATGAAATCTATAGAGATTAAAGGGAGTTTAAGAACATCTACAGGGAAACAAGACAGTAAAAAATTAAGAAAAGAGGAAAAAGTTCCTTGTGTTTTGTATGGTGGTGAAAAAAATATTCACTTTGCCGTATTAGAAAAAGACTTGAAAAAATTGGTTTTTACTCCAAATGTTTATTTGGTAGATTTGGATTTAGACGGTAAAAAGCATAAAGCGATTGTTCAGGATATACAATTTCATCCGGTTAGTGATCGAGTGATTCATATTGATTTTTACGAAATCTTTGAAGATAAGAAAGTAACCATTGCTATTCCTGTTGAACTTCAAGGACTTGCAGAAGGTGTTAAAGCCGGTGGTAAATTACAAGTACTTAACCGTAAATTAAAAGTAAGAGCATTATACAAAGACTTACCGGATACATTGAAAATTAATGTGGAAAATGTAGGTTTGGGTAAAAATATTAAAGTAGGTGAAGTTTCTTTTGATAATTTGGAGATGCTGAATTCTGCAAATACGGTTATTGCAACTGTTAAGCTTACAAGAGCAGCCAAAGGTGCTATGCTTGCAGCAACTACCGAAGGCGAAGCAACAGAAGAAGCAGCAGCAGAATAGAATTTGTTTTCATAGCTTAATTAATATAATTATGAAGCGCTTTTTGAAATTTATCCAAATTTTAAAGGGCGCTTTTTTATTTAAATCGTCCCAAAAGGAAAATAAGGAAGTGAAATATTTAATTGTTGGTCTCGGAAATATAGGCGCTGAATACGCGGAAACAAGGCATAATATTGGCTTTAAGTTAGCCGATTATATGGCCGAAAAAAATAATTTCAGTTTTGAACAAAAAAAATTAGCGTATATTGCCGAATGGAAATTTCGCGGACGGAAAATAATTTTTTGCAAACCTACAACCTATATGAACCTTAGCGGGAAGGCTGTAAATTATTGGTTGCAAAAAGAAAAAATACCGATTCAAAATATGCTTATTGTGGTAGATGATTTAGCACTCCCTTTTGGAACAATTCGTATCAAGAAAAAAGGCAGTGATGCAGGACACAATGGCTTAACGGATATAATTAAGGTGCTGGGGCACAATAATTTTAACAGGATGCGCTTTGGGATTGGTGCTGAGTTTTCAAAAGGGAAACAAGTAGATTATGTGCTTGGCAAATGGACCGATGAAGAGAAAGAAAAATTGCCTGAACGTTTGGAAAAAATGTCGGAAGCGGTTAAAAGTTTTATTTCCATTGGTATTGACCGTACAATGAATTTTTTTAACGGAAAATAAGAGCTTGTAAATTGTTAAAACTTGTCCGACTACCGGCGGATGGATACATTGATGAATTATAGAATTTGTCCGACTACCGGCAGATGGTAGAATTTAATACTTGCCTGAATATTGGCGGATGGTTATATTGCAACCGGTTTCTAGTAGCCGGTAACTAAACTTCAAATCGTCCGCAAGGACATTTGAACGTTTTGGGTTTAAGAGTTATTTCGGGTAACCGGACGCTGGCGAGTGAGTTGTTGTTCAATGTTTCGCGTCTGACTGACGACATTTTGTTAACTATTCAACGAATAAAGTAAATTTCTGAAAAAAATTAGCTTATGGAAAATGATTCTGTACGTATTGATAAATATCTTTGGGCAGTGCGTCTTTTTAAAACACGCAGTCAAGCTGCCGAAGCCTGTAAAAAAGGAAAAGTTTTGATTAACGAACTACCGGTGAAACCTTCGCGTGAGATAAAACAAGATGAGCTTTTTGAACTGAAAAAAAGTCCGGTGGTTTATAAATATCGTGTTAAACAATTACTGAAAAACCGAGTAGGAGCAAAGCTTGTTTCTGATTATTTGGAAGATATTACTCCACCGGAAGAACTTTTTAAATTAGATGTCGAAAAAAACATGCCTTATTTTAAGCGTGAAAAAGGAACCGGAAGGCCTACAAAAAAAGACCGAAGGGATATAGACCGCTTATATAGCTAATGGAAACGAAAAATCAGGGTAATTAATCAAACACACTTACAAAATGTTGATTGCTAATAAAAAAAAGAAGGAAAATATTGCCGAATATATTTTATACATGTATCAAGTTGAAGATTTGCTACGTGCTTTTAATTTTGATATAGATAAATTATCGGAAAATATTATTGTTTCATTTAGTGATAATGAACAAATAAGGAACGATATCAAGGAATGGTATGCAAATATTATTCAGATGATGGAATTGGAACAAATCAAAGAAAAAGGACATTTGCAAATTGTTAAAAATATAGTTATCGATTTGGAAAATCTGCATAAAGAACTATTGAATAATCCCGTAGAAAAGGAGTATCAGGCTAAATATTATAAAGCTGCACCCAATATTGCCGAATTATCGGGGAAAATGCAGGCAAAAAACTTAGCTGAAACTGAAATTATGTTTCACGGGCTTTATGCATTAATGCTTATGCGCTTACGCAAGCAGGAAATTACCCCCGAAACCACCGCAGCCATGAATACATTTAGCGATTTATTGGCACTATTATCAAAAAAATACCACGAAAGAGAAAAAAAAGAACGGACAGAGTGGATGTAATTATCTCAACTTATCCGTTAACAGTTTTATTTCAAAAGCCGCCGGTTTGTTATTGTAAATGATATTGTAAACACCATAAGTTATAGGCATATAAATTCTATAGTTTTGATTAATCTGATGAATACAATCTACGGCATAATACCCTTCGGCAACCATATTCATTTCCAACTGTGCGCTTTTAACCGAATAGCCTTTGCCAATCATCATCCCGAATGTACGGTTGCGACTAAACTTTGAATAGGCGGTTACCAATAAATCGCCCAAATATGCAGAGTCTTTAATATCCCGACTAATGGGGTGTACCGTATCTACAAAACGTTTGATTTCTTGAATGGCATTTGATATTAGCACGGCTTGAAAATTATCGCCGTAATTTAGTCCATGACAGATACCGGCAGCTATGGCAAAAACATTTTTTAAAACCGATGAGTATTCCGTTCCGTAAATATCATCCGATATGGTGGTTTTTATATAGCGTGTTTCCAGTTTGTTGGCAATAAACTCGGCTTTAAGTAAATCTTGCGAAGCAATGGTTAAATAGGAGAGACGTTCCAAAGCAACTTCTTCGGCATGACAAGGTCCGGCTATGATTATGATTGAACTTAAAGGAACTCCGAAATTGGCATGAAAATATTCACCGATTATTTGATTTTCAACAGGAACAATACCTTTAATGGCGGATACGATTACTTTATTGCTCATATCTGCGGTAACTCCATTCATAGCATCTTTTAAAAATGCCGAAGGAATGACAAAAATTAAATAATCCGAATCGTTAATTATTTGATTTAAATCTACATAGAAATTAACTTTTTCTAACTCAATTTCTACACTGCTTAGGTATTTGGGGTTTCGTTGCGTTTCTTTAATGCTGTCAATTACGTTTTTGTCTCTAATATACCAGTTAATTTTATTATCGGGTGTAGTATTTTCAAAAAGCATTTTAATAATGGCAGTAGCCCAACTACCTCCGCCGATTACGGCAATTTTCTTATCCTTATCCATTTTTGTGTTTGATTTTTTTTGATAAAGTAAAAGTAACAATTCTGTAAAAATAATAAAAGCCTGAATGAAAAAATCACACAAGCTTTT
>JALSLF010000497.1 GCA_026988445.1 Bacteroidales bacterium | reverse complement strand
TACCTCCGCCGATTACGGCAATTTTCTTATCCTTATCCATTTTTGTGTTTGATTTTTTTTGATAAAGTAAAAGTAACAATTCTGTAAAAATAATAAAAGCCTGAATGAAAAAATCACACAAGCTTTTTTTTACCTGATTTGAGCGATTATCTGCTTCGATAAGTATCAAGCTGTTGATTTAAAGGATTTAAAAAAAAACTCAGATACCGAAGGGTATTCTTACTTTTTTCTAAACTTTTTAATCTTAATACCTTAGCACTTCTTTTTGAATATAATCGCTCAATTTATGATTAAATTAGGTATTAGAGTTTGAACGTTTAAATGTCCTATCGGACGATTTAAAGTTTAACTAATTATCTAACCATTTTTTTACATCATCCAAACTCGGATTTTTTAAACCTAATTTATTTTTTTTGTTATATCCGCACAAATCTTGATGTAATTTGCCCGGTTTGGCTGATTTTAAACTTTCTATGGTTTTAAAACCTAATTTTTGAATAATGGGTACCCAGTCTTCTTCAATTCCAAGTTCTAAATATTTTTCTTTTGTATCAATTTGTTCCTTTTTTTCGGGGCGCATTTGCGGAAAGAACAACACATCTTGAATGCTTTCCTGACCGGTCATGAACATGGTTAAGCGGTCAATACCTATACCCATACCCGATGTTGGTGGCATTCCGTATTCTAAGGCACGAACAAAATCCATATCAATAAACATGGCTTCATCATCTCCTTTCTCCGATAATTTAAGTTGTTCCTTAAAGCGTTCCAATTGATCAATCGGGTCGTTTAATTCGGTGTATGCATTGGCAAGTTCTTTTCCGTTTACCATTAATTCAAAACGCTCGGTAAGTTCCGGATTATTACGATGTTTTTTGCATAAAGGCGACATTTCTACCGGATAATCGGTAATGAAAGTTGGTTGAATCATGTGGTGCTCACATTTTTCACCAAAAATTTCATCAATTAATTTACCTTTCCCAAAAGATTCATCAACTTCAATATCCAAATCTTTGCATACTTTTCGTAAATCATCTTCATTCATGCCGGTAATATCTACACCGGTATATTCTTTAATTGCATCAATCATGCTTAAGCGCCGGTACGGAGCTTTAAAATCTATTTCGTTATCACCGATTTTTACTTTTGTAGTTCCGTGAAGTGCCAAAGCTATTCGTTCAAGCATTTCTTCGGTAAACTCCATCATCCAAAAATAGTCTTTATAGGCAACATAAATTTCCATAACCGTAAACTCAGGGTTGTGCGTACGGTCCATTCCTTCGTTACGAAAATCTTTTGAAAATTCATATACACCATCAAAGCCTCCGACAATCAGGCGTTTTAAATACAACTCATTGGCAATACGCAAATACAAAGGAATATCCAATGCGTTGTGATGTGTGATAAAGGGGCGGGCTGCCGCACCTCCGGGTATTGATTGCAATATGGGTGTTTCCACTTCAAGATAGCCACGCTCGTTAAACATTTCGCGCATGGTATTGATAATTTTTGTACGCTTTATAAAAACATCTTTTACTTGCGGGTTTACAATTAAATCTAAATATCGCTGACGATAACGTAATTCGGGGTCTGAAAAAGCATCATATACTTTCCCATCTTTTTCTTTAACAATAGGTAGCGGGCGAATGGATTTACTTAAAACGGTGAGTTCTTTAACACGAATAGAAGTTTCGCCGGTTTGGGTTGTAAAAACTTCACCTTTTACACCGATAATATCACCAATATCTAATAATTTCTTAAAAACCGTATTGTAAAAGGTCTTATCTTCACCGGGGCAAATCAAATCTCTGTTTACATAAGCTTGTATTCTTCCTTCTGCATCTTGAATTTCAACAAAAGAAGCCTTTCCCATTATTCTACGGCTCATTATTCTGCCGGCAACACTTACATTTTGAAAATTTTTCTTTTCAGGGTCAAAATTTTCTAAAATATCTTTACTGTGTGCCGTAACTTCATACTTAGCTGCCGGATATGGGTCAATTCCCAAATTAATTAATTCCTGTAATGATTTACGTCTGATAATTTCCTGTTCGCTCAATTCCATTTTTATATCGCTAAAAATTAAGTCGCAAAGATAGCTCAATATCAATAAAACACAAAAAGGATGTGAATTTTTTATCTGACGGGTGCTTGGAGGAGTGGATGATTGAATGAGTGGGTGATTGAATGAGTGATTGACTACCGAAAACTTGAATATTTGTTCATGATTTTATTGAATGATTAAAAACTTTTTTAACTGTTTTAATTCAAATTTTGAAAAGCGTACGGTATATGCTTCTTTTCCAATATAAAATCGCATAGATAATAAATTGTTATTCATTATTTTTTCAACAATTTCATTAGGAATATCAAAATCGGCTAAATGCCTGATATTTTCATCTTCATTATGATTTATGTTTGAATTTTCTTCATCATAGTCAATACCGGCATCGCGAAACAAATCATAATTAGATAGATAGTTATAAAAATTTACATCATATACCGCGTTGCCAATTCGGATATGAAGTTCATCCGCTAATTTACCGTCCTCACTATTGGAGTACGTAAGTAACTGGGCACTGATATTTATTGTACCATTACTGTCAATCGTTTTATAGTATTTTATTTTAATTTGCTCGCTGCCGATAAAATCTCTTTTTGCATTGTAAACTTGTATCAGTTTAAATTTTCGTGCGTTTTCAAATTCATCAAAGTCTTTATAAATTTGATGTGGAATACAAGATAAAAGTTGAAAAAATACAAGCGAAAAAACAAGGTATTTCATATTGATTTAATAAATATTTAAAACTTTAACAAAGATAAAAAAGTTTGGAGAAAATTATTGTTATTTTTGCATAGATAATACTTAAATTGAGTGATTATCTACTTCAATAAGCACCAATCCGTTGAGTAGATTTACAAAAATAATGCTAATACCGAAAGGTATTCTTACTTTTTTCTAAATTTTTTAATTTCAATGTCTTGGTACTTCTTTTTGTACGTAATCGCTTAATTTAGGTAAAATAATCAAACATATTTATGGAATCAAGTTGGATATTAAAGCCCGAAGGGGATGCTGCTGTAGTTAATAAACTTATGCAAGAATTAAATGTAAGCAAGCCCATTGCTACCATGTTGGTGCAGCGCGGGATAAGTACTTTTGAAGAAGCTAAGCGGTTTTTTCGCCCTGAGTTGGAGCATTTACACGACCCGTTTTTAATGGCAGATATGGATAAAGCCGTTGAGCGATTAAATCAAGCGATTAAAAGCAAAGAAAAAATACTTATCTATGGCGATTATGATGTAGATGGAACCACTTCGGTAGCTTTGGTTTATTCTTTTTTACGAAAAAAAGCCAAAAATATTGATTATTATATTCCCGACCGTTATAATGAAGGTTACGGTATTTCCTATAAAGGGATTGATTTTGCCGCTGAAAATAATTTTGATTTAGTAATAGCATTGGATTGCGGTATAAAAGCCGTAGATAAAATTGACTATGCTAATAAAAAAAATATTGATTTTATAATTTGCGATCATCACACGCCCGGCGAAAAAATCCCCGATGCCCTTGCGGTTTTAGACCCCAAACGCAATGATTGTAATTATCCGTATAAAGAATTATCGGGTTGCGGAGTAGGTTTTAAGCTTCTACAAGCCTACACGCAGCAAAATTCCGGTAGTTTTGATGAACTTTATTCTTATTTAGATATTGTGGCAATTAGTATTGCATCGGATATTGTTCCTATTACCGGAGAAAACAGAGTTTTGGCATTTTACGGGCTAAAAGAGTTGAACAAAACGAAAAAAGAAGGATTAAAAGCCATTATTGAAGTTGCCGGATTAAAAGACAAAAAAATAATTATCTCGGACTGTGTTTTTAAAATTGGTCCCCGAATTAATGCAGCGGGAAGAATAGAATCGGGCAGAAGTGCCGTAAAACTATTAATATCGGAAGATAAAGAACCTGCGGAGCAATTCAGCAAAGATATTAATGACTTTAACTTTACACGGCAAGGACTTGACCGTAACATTACCGAAGAAGCCATGCAAATGATTGAAAATAATGAGGAATGGAAATCGCATAAAGCTACGGTATTATATAAGGAAGATTGGCATAAAGGAGTTGTGGGTATTGTTGCATCGCGTATAATTGAACATTATTACAAACCTACCATTGTGCTTACGAAATCAAAAGGAATGGCAACAGGTTCGGCACGCTCTGTTGATGGTTTTGATTTATATGCAGCTATTGATGCTTGCAGCGATTTGTTGGAAAGTTTTGGCGGACATAAGCATGCTGCCGGTTTAACTATGAAAATTGAAAATATTGAAAAGTTTCGCAGCCGTTTTAACGAGGTGGTTGCAAGTATGATTACCCGGGAACAGCAAATTCCGAAAATAGAAATTGATGCAAAGCTCAGTTTTAAAGAAATTACGCCCAAATTTTTTAATATAATCCGGCAATTTGCACCTTTTGGACCGGGAAATATGACCCCTATTTATGTAACCGAGCATGTTATGGATACCGGGTTTACGCGGGCTGTGGGAAACGAGCAAACGCATTTGCAATTAAACATTAAAGATGATAGTCATGTACGTATGAAAGGCATTGCATTTGGAATTGCTCAAAAATATTTACCCGAAATAAAGAAAAATAAGAGTTTTGATATATGCTATTCGATAGAAGAAAATGAATGGCAAGGAAATGTGAGCTTGCAATTGATGGTGCGAGAGATAAAAATTAACAGATAAGCCTTATTTATCGGATAATGAACCGGCTTACGAAATATTTTTTTAGAACTTTTATTTTGCTTGTTTGTCTTTTTCTATTGTTTGCTTCTTTTTCATTGATTTTAAAATCCTACGATGATTTTGTGTATATTATACTTGAGAAAGCCGGTAAACTTGATAAAATTGAAAAGTTTAAAACAGAATATTTAAGCAAGGAGAAGTTTCAAATTATCCGATTAACAGTCGTATTTTTTACTTTTTCTTTTATATTAATCGT
>JALSLF010000496.1 GCA_026988445.1 Bacteroidales bacterium | reverse complement strand
GAAGACTTAATTCATTTTTTTGATGTAAACTTTAAAGCAGCCTATTTGTTAAGTAAAGAGTTTGCAAAAATAGAGCAAGACGATGCTTTAATAATAAATATTTTAGATACAAATATTCGTAAAAATAAAACCAAACACTTTGATTATTTATTGTCAAAAAAATTTTTAGAAATATTTACCCTGCAAGCGGCTGTGGACTTAGCTCCAAAAATAAGAGTTAATGGTATTGCTCCGGGGATTATATTAGCACCGCAGGGCAAAAACGAAGACCATATCCGCCGAATGGCACTTAATATACCTATGAGAAAAATAGGAAATACGGAAAATATTATACTTGCAGCCGAATATCTTTTAAAAAACCGCTTTGTAACTGGTGAGATTTTATTTGTAGATGGAGGAGAACACTTGTAAACCTGTAAAATAAACTTTTTTGCTGTATTTTTGTAAGACGATTATATTTTAATAAAAAAACACTCAATGAAAAATAATTTAATGCAGATAGAAATTAAAAATTTAAGGCTAAGGACTATTATTGGTGCAAACAACTGGGAAAGAGAAGTACTACAAGATGTGGTAATTACCATTAAGTTTAAGTTTGATTCATCAAAAGCAGAAGCATCAGATAACTTGGAAGATACTTTTAACTATAAATCGCTAACAAAAAGAATTATAAAAGAAGTTGAAGCATCAAAATTTAATTTGCTCGAAAGTTTGGTAGGGATGGTTTACTCTATTTTAAAAGAATATGCTGAACTGCATGATGTATATGTACGTGTAGAGAAACCACATGCTTTGCGCTTTTGCGATAATGTAATTGCTTCAAAATCGGATAATTATGAATAATGCTGTAATAGCAGCAGGCTCTAATATTCAGCCTGTAAAAAATGTAGAACTTGCTGAAAAAGAACTCTCGGAATTAGGTGTTTTATTAAAAAAATCTAAGTTTTTTTTTACAAAACCTTTACTGTATGAAAATCAGGATAATTTTTATAATGGTGTTTTTTTTATTCAGATAATCTATGAGCAAGATGAATTAAAGCAAAAGCTTAAATTAATTGAGCAAAAACTGGGCAGAATACGTACAAAAAATAAAAACGGTCCGCGTACTATTGATTTGGATATTGTACTATTTAATGGTCAAGTTGTTGATAAAGATGTATTTACTCGTGATTTTATAAAACTTCCGATTATTGAAATATTACCGGAACTTAAGCCGGTTATTAGCTCATTAAATTACCAAAATAATTTTGAAGATATCAAAGCTATTATTGATGGAATTGTAGAAGTATTACAGGAAAAACCTTTGGCCATTTTGAGTTTGGGAAACTGGTTTTTTGAGCAGGAAACTCATAATAAGTTAATTGACATTATCGTACTTACTTGTAAAAACCGGCAAAATTATAAAATGGAAATTTTAAATCATCTAAAAAGCTTGGGAATTGATAAAATAGCAGATAGTAAGATATCAATTAATTTATTTACAATTTCTGAATTAAACAATAAGAAAATCGATATTGATAAAACGCTGGTGTTGTATGGAAATTTTAGCACAGAGTTATAAGCCGATTTTGAATTTTAGCTTTACTTTTAAAACCTAAACCCCATAACCAAAATATCATCAATTTGTTTTTTAGCTCCTTTCCATTCTTCAAACTCTTTTTCAATTAAAAAGCGTTGTTCATTCATCGGTTTTTTATGTATTTCCAATAAAAACTCTTTAAATTTCTTTTTGTAGTATTTTCGGCCTTCCGGTCCTCCAATTTGGTCTGCAAAACCATCTGAAAATATATAAAAAATATCTCCTTTTTGATAGGGGATTTTATGAGGTTCAAATTTTTTGGCTTTTCTTAAAACACCGCCAATGCCAAAATTAACGCCTTTTATTTCATGCAATTCGTTATCACGAATATAAAACAATGGATTACCTGCTCCTGAAAATGCTACGGTTTCTTTTTCTTCATCAATGGTAAGTACGGCAATATCCATTCCGTCTTTCATTGAGCCGTCTTCGTTTTGTTTTAGGGTTTCAACGACCAGCTGATCCAGTTTATACAAAATTTGTTCGGGGTCAATTACTTCTTGGATATTCACAATTAAGTGTAAAAAGTTGTGTCCCAGCAAGGTCATAAAAGCACCCGGTACTCCGTGCCCTGTACAGTCTGCGGCAATTACAATTTTTATTTTATTTGATTCGTCAAAATCCCAAGATGTATCTACATCACTGTACCAATAAAAATCGCCACTAACAATATCTTTGGGTTGAAAAAATATGAAATAGTCATCAAAATTTTGTTCAAATACTTTTTTGTCCGGTAAAATAGCTTGTTGCAAGCGTTTTGCATAATTAATGCTATCGGTGAGCGCCTTATTCTTCTTTTTTAATTCAACCGATTGTCCTTCAAGTATTTGGTTGATTTTAACAATTTCGTCATTTGCTACTTTCAGACTTTCCGACTGAACTTCTAATTCTTCTTTCGCTTGCTCTATTTGTAATGTTCTGTCTTTTACAATTTGTTCCAGATTTTCGTTGAAATAGTTTAATTCGTCTGAAAGTTGTAAAGAATACTGATAAGCCCTCGAAAGCCTTAAAGAAATTAAATAAGATTGGATAATGATAAAAATAATTAATCCGGCTGTTAGTGTATCAAAAGTATGTATGAGCAAGCTATTGTTTAATCCATCGTTAACTAAGGTGAAAAGTAATACAAAAGTTCCCAGTAATGCATGTTTGGCAGCTTCTTTTTGTGATAATATAGCCTTTGCAAGTATCAATAGAATATATAAGAGAATGATCGCTGCCGAAAAATAGAAAAAAATACTTGTGTAAGTGAATATTATAGGCTTTGTACTAAGAATAAAAATAATCATTACTAAAATAAACAGTAGAATTGCCTTGTTTATTTTTTTATTACTTTCTTCCTTATACAAAGAACTAATATAGCCGAGGAATAGATAAAGACTTAAATAATCGCTGATGTAATCAAATTTTAGTACCAAATTCCAACTTAAATCAGGAAATATTAAAGCAGATATATTATAATGTTCTGAAAAAATTATGTTTAATGCAATACTAAAAATAAATAATGAAAAGAATAAAGATGATTTAACATCTTTTCGCAAGTAAAAAAGAATAAAGTGGTTAATAGCTACAATCAGAAGCAAGCCTAATAAAAATAGACTAATCCCAAAAAATTTTCTTTCCTGTTTGCTGACTTGCTTTTCCGTGCCAAATAATATACTACTTTGAATACCTCCTTTACGTTGATTAAAATTACTTACTTGTAAAACAAATTCTAATTTATTGGTATCTACAACAAAATACCGGCTGTTATATTCGCGCGAAGGGACTACACTATCTTTATCAAAAGAAACATTTCCTGCTTGGGCAATTAGTTTACCGTTTACCCATAATTTATATGCCACATAGGCTTTTGAGATTTTAATGCCAAAAACGGAATCTTCGGATTGATTATAAATTTGTAAACGATAGGTTGCAAAGCCCTGTGCTTTAATCAAACTGTCTTTTTTGGCTAAATCGTTCCATATTGCCGGAAGCATAACATATTCGGGCTTAATTTTATGTTCTTTAAAATCTTGCGGACTAATCAGCTTGTTCCAATAAAACTCCCATTCACCATCAAGGGGGATAACTTTTTCGTGTAGCTGATAATCTGTAAGGTTTAACACACCTTTTTCGGCATAAGGGCGGTCATTATCAGTATTGCAGGATAGTGTTAATATACTGAAAATCAATATAAAAAATGATATTTTAAACAAACTGCGCATATGGATAACCAAAGTTAGCAGATAATTTGTAAAATCAAAAAAAATGCCTGCTTAATTTATCAAATTAAACAGGCATTTTTTATCTTTTTCAAAGAATTAAGTCGTTTCCCTTAAAATTAATTTTTTAAGGCTTCTGCACCACCTACAATTTCAAGTATTTCATTGGTAATGGCAGCTTGGCGAGCTTTATTATAAGTAAGCTTCAAGTCTTTTAATAATTCTGTTGCATTATCCGTTGCTTTATGCATGGCAGTCATACGTGCGCCATGTTCAGCGGCATACGAATCTAAAATCGCTTTATAAAGTTGAATTTTTAAAGCATAAGGTATTAATTGTTCTACAATTTGATCTTTATCGGGTTCGTAAATATAATCCCCCTCAAAATTTTCTTCGTTTTCAGACAATTTTATAGGCAGCAATTGTTCGGCTTGCGGTATTTGAACAGCTGCATTTTTAAATTTATTATAAACGATATGTACTCTATCGTATTCCTTTTTGGCAAACTGTTGCATTACTTTTTCGGCAAGAACGGAAACATTTTTAAAGTTCAAATCATTATAAATATCCGAATGGCTTTCTGCAACATCTATATGCTTGGTTCTAAGCGTATCGTTAATGGTTTTCCCGATTGTATATAGGTCAACACTTCCTTTTTCAAACAAGTGTTGATATTCATTTCTGATTAATTCTTCCGCTTTTTTTACCGAATTTACATTAAAAGCACCACAAAGACCTTTGTTAGAAGCAATAACTATAATTAGTACTTTCTCGGCATTCCGCTCTTGTGTATAAATATTATCCTCAAAATTTTCAGCCGAAGACATTACATGCTCCAATATTTCATGTAATTTATCGGCATAAGGGCGCATTTGCGTAATCGCATCTTGTGCTTTGCGCAATTTTGCAGCAGCTACCATCTTCATGGCAGAAGTTATTTTCCGGGTTGAGTTTACCGAAGTAATCCGAGTACGTATTTCTTTAAGGTTAGCCATTTTAAAAAATTATCTTAAACCTTTTATTATTCACTTAATAATTTGTTTACCAATTCAATGTATTCATTGGCAGCATCTTCTTTGCTTTTGCCTTTTAATGCTTCCCAAGCATCATATTTTGCTTGTCCTTTAAAATCAAAGCCACCGGGACGGTCGCCATGCACATCGCCTTCGGTTGCTTGTTTATATAAACTGTACAACTTTAACAAAACATCGTTTGAAGGCTTTGTTTTTAAAGTTTTTGAATTTTTTACCGCTTGCTCAAAAGCTTCTGAAATCATATTCGTTATTTTTAAAGTTTTGACAAAGCTTTTAAACTTTGTCAAAACTGATTTTTTTATTCTTTAAAAGATTTTGCAAGTTCTTTTGCTACATTTTCCATTGCACTAATAGCTTCGTCTGTTAATTTACCGGCAGCCAAATCATTCATAACATCTTTATGCTTTACACTCAATAAATCAAGGTATTGTGATTCAAACTCTTTTACTTTTTCAACAGGAACATCAGATAGCAAACCTTTGGTTCCACAGAAAATAATAGCAATTTGTTGTTCAACAGTATAAGGTGAATGCAAACCTTGTTTTAGTATTTCCACATTTCGTGCACCTTTATCCAGAACAGCTTTGGTTGCAGCATCCAAATCAGAACCAAATTTTGAAAATGCCTCTAATTCGCGATATTGTGCTTGGTCTAATTTTAAAGTACCGGCTACTTTTTTCATTGCTTTAATTTGTGCATTACCTCCTACACGCGATACTGAAATACCTACATTAATAGCCGGACGAATACCTGAGTTAAATAAATCCGACTCAAGGAAAATTTGTCCGTCGGTAATTGAAATTACGTTTGTAGGAATATATGCAGAAACATCTCCTGCTTGTGTTTCGATAATTGGTAGTGCCGTTAATGAACCTCCACCTTTTACCAAATGTTTTATTGATTCAGGAACATCGTTCATTTTTTTGGCAATATCATCGGAGTTGATAATTTTTGCTGCTCTTTCCAATAAACGTGAGTGCAAATAAAATACATCTCCCGGATAGGCTTCACGACCCGGTGGGCGTCGCAATAGCAAAGATACCTCACGGTAAGAAACCGCTTGTTTTGATAAATCATCATAGATGATTAATGCCGGACGACCTGTGTCGCGGAAAAATTCACCGATAGCTGCTCCTGCAAAAGGTGCATAGTATTGCAATGCCGCAGCATCCGATGCATTAGCAGCCACAATTACGGTATAATCCATTGCACCAAACTCTTCTAAGGTTTTGGCTATGTTTGCAACCGTTGAGCCTTTTTGTCCAATTGCAACATAAATACAGTAAACCGGCTCGCCACGGTCAAAAAATTCTTTTTGATTGATAATGGTATCAATGGCAATGGCTGTTTTTCCTGTTTGGCGGTCGCCGATAATTAATTCTCGCTGACCCCTTCCTATAGGAATCATAGCATCAATAGCCTTAATACCGGTTTGTAAAGGCTCGTTTACCGGTTGACGAAAAATTACTCCGGGTGCTTTACGCTCCAAAGGCATTTCATAGCGTTCTCCGGTAATAGGTCCTTTACCATCAATAGGTTCTCCTACTGTATTAATTACTCTTCCAAGAAGACCTTCGCCAACATCAATCGAAGCAATTTTTTTAGTACGTTTAACTGTTCCTCCTTCTTTAATACCTTCGGTATGTCCAAGTAGAACAGCACCTACATTGTCTTCTTCTAAGTTTAAAACGATGCCTTCCACACCATTTTCAAACTCAATCATTTCGTTGGCTTGAACTTTTGAAAGTCCATAAATACGAGCAATACCATCACCTACTTGTAAAACCGTACCTACTTCTTCCAGTTCTACTTCTGTGGTAATGCCTTCCAATTGCTTTTTCAATACTTCGGATACTTCTCCCGGTCTGATTCCTGCCATTGTTTATTATTTTTTCAATTTATTACTTAACAATTTCTCTTTTAATTGTTTCCAGCTGCCTAGCAACACTTGCATCGTATTGTAAATCGTCAATACGAATAAGAAAACCACCCACTAAATTTTCATCGGTAGTTTCAATTAGCTCGGTTTCAGCATTAAAACTATTTTTTATAATATTTTTAATTTCCTTTCTTACGGCATCGTTAATTTTTGTAACACTTGAAAAATGTACCGTTTTAATTCCTTTTTCCAATTTATACAAATTCAGAAAATCTAAAGCCATTTGTTTTAAAAACGCTTCTCTACGATTTTGTGTTACCAAATGTATAAAATCAAGGGTTATTTTATCTGCTTGTTTTTTAAAAATTGCATCAAAAATTTCATTTTTCTTTGCAAAGGGTAAAACCGGATTTTCTAAAAACCGGTTAAAAACTTCGTCTTGCTCACAAACAGAAACAATTTGAGCCATATCGTCTTTGACTTTTGAGAGTGCATTTTTCTCTTTAGCCAAAGAAAACAAAGCTTTTGCATATCTAACCGCTATTGCGCTGTAATTCATTAGTTTAAATTTGCTTAATTGAGTTTAATATCTTTTAAATACTGATCCATTAACTCTTTTTGCTTTTCGGGATCGTCTAATTGCTTTTTTAGAATTTTTTCGGCAATAAGCACTGATAAAGAAGCTATATTTTCTTTCATTTCACTTATTGCTGCTTCTTTTTCGTTTTCAATAGCTCTGCGTGCCGATTCAATCATTTTATCGGCTTCTTGGGCAGCTTTTTGTTTGGCTTCTTCAATCATTTTTTGCTGCAAATCTTTTGCTTCTTTTAGCATTTGTGAACGTTCATTACGTGCTTCTGCCAAAATTTTTTCATTATCGGCTTGCAGTTTACCCATTTCTTCGCGGGCTTTTTGTGCCGATTCCAGTGCCTCTTCAATTGAATCTTCTCTTTCTTTAAGCGAAGATAAGATTGGACCCCAAGCAAATTTTTTCAAGATGTAAAGTACTACCAAAAAGGTAAGTACCATCCAAAAAAGAAGTCCGTAATCCGGTGTAACTAATCCCATATTCTATGATTTTATATAATGTTCGATTTTTTTCGTTTAAAAAAGAACTTCTGCCTCAACCAACCGTTTACGGCAGAAGTCTTTTTTTGTTTTATACAAACAGAATTAACAAACAAACAACAATTGCAAAGAAAGCAACACCCTCAATAAGGGCAGCCGATACAATCATGTTTGAACGAATATCTCCAACTGCTTCGGGCTGACGAGCTATGGCTGCAACAGCACTTTCACCAATGCGTCCAATTCCCATTCCTGCACCGATTGCAGCAACTCCTGCGCCAATTCCTGCGCCTAACTTTGCCAGACCCACAGCTTCAACGACTTGTAAAATAATTGCTAAACTTAACATGTTTATATATATTAATGGTTAATAAAAATATTTGAATAAAATCAGTTTTAATGATGTTCTTCTGTTGCCATTCCAAAATACAATGCCGAAAGCAATGTAAAAACATATGCCTGAATAAATGCAACTAATAATTCAAGCATCATCATAAATATAGTAAATGCAATGGATACTACTGATATTCCGTATCCTGCAAAAATATTTTTTTCTCCGAAAATAAAAATCAAACTATAAAAACCTAATGCGATAATGTGTCCGGCAGTAATATTGGCAAATAAACGAACCATTAAAACAAATGGCTTGGTAAACATTCCCATAATTTCTACAATGGGCATTAAGGGTACCGGAATTTTTAACCACCAAGGTACGCCGGGTGTATTTACCATGTGTGTCCAATAGGCTTTGTTTCCGTTTATGGTAGTAATGGTAAAGGTAAATAATGCCAAAGCCATTGTTATGGTAATATTTCCTGTTAAATTTGCTCCTCCGGGAATAATGGGTACTAATCCCAGTAAATTATTCAGAAAAATAAAAAAGAAAATTGTAAGCAAATAGGGCATGTATTTTTCGGGGTTTTTTTGAATAGATGCCTTTGCAATATCGTCGCGTATAAAAATAATTAAAGGTTCAAAAAATGATTGCATTCCTTTGGGTGCTTTACCTTCATTTTTTTTGTATGCATTAGCTACGCTAATAAATATCCACATGAGTAATGCAACACTGAAAAATAATGCCAATACATTTTTGGTAATAGAAATATCAATAGGACGTACTACACTACCATCTGATAGGGTTTCAACAATTTTACCTTTGTTAGGTGATTTTTCATTGGTTTCAATTTTAAAACCTTTGTAACTTTCATGTCCGTGATGAAACTTTGACGACATGAACATATTTAAGCCTTTTTCTTTACTGTAAACAATTACGGGTAAAGGTAAACTTACATGATTATGCCCAATAGTAACTATATGCCATTCATAAGCATCGCCAATATGATCGAAAATAAAATGTCCGGGGTCAAATTTTTTCTCCGTTACTGGTTCGTGTCCTTTATTTTCTTCGTGCTGTGCGCTAAGCGAAGAAATTCCTGAAAATAAAATAAATGTAAGCAATAATGCATACTTAATCCCTTTTCGGGATGTATCTGAAAGTTTCGTTAACTTTTTGATTATCATTTATATCAAGTTTACAGCTTGTTTTTTATATTTTAAATTTATGAGCACAAAAATATAAAAAATATCGAATATTATAACAAAGGATAT
>JALSLF010000495.1 GCA_026988445.1 Bacteroidales bacterium | reverse complement strand
CGTTAAACAGCGCTTTTACTTTACCATATTGCGAACCTGCCAATATAACATCTCCTACTTTTAGTGTTCCGTTACTTATTAAAACCGTTGTAGAATATCCGCGTCCTTTATCTAAAGATGCTTCGATAATAGTACCCACAGCCTTTTTATTCGGATTGGCTTTCAGCTCTAAAAATTCTGCGGCAAGAAATACTTCTTCCATTAAATCGTCCACATTATCACCGGTTTTTGCCGAAATATCCTTTGATTGATACTTACCGCCCCATTCCTCAACCAAATAATTCATATTGGCTAATTCTTCTTTTATCTTATCAGGATTGGCATTCGGACGGTCAATTTTATTAATGGCAAAAACAATGGGTACTCCAGCTGCTTTTGCATGGTTAATTGCTTCAACGGTTTGCGGCATTACTTTATCATCTGCGGCAATTACAATAATTGCTAAATCTGTTACCTGAGCACCACGGGCACGCATAGCCGTAAACGATTCGTGTCCCGGTGTATCAAGGAATGTTATTCTTTTTCCGTTTTTTAAAGTAACATTATAGGCACCAATATGTTGGGTAATTCCACCGGCTTCACCGGCAATAATATTTGTACTTCGGATGTAATCCAAAAGCGAAGTTTTACCATGATCCACATGCCCCATAACCGTAACAATCGGGGGACGTTCTACCAAATCATCTTCACTATCCTCTTCTTCAACAATAGCATCTTGAACTTCGGCACTTATAAATTCTGCCGAATATCCAAACTCTTCCGCAACAATGCTAATTGTTTCGGCATCTAATCTTTGATTAATGGAAACAAATAAGCCTAAACTCATGCAAGCCTCAATAATTTTTGTAACCGGAACATCCATTAAATTAGCAAGCTCATTGGCAGTTACAAATTCAGTAACTTTAATTACTGATTTTTCTTTTTCCATTTCCTCAAGCAAAGCTTGTTGCTTGGTTCTTATTTCTTCACGCTTTTCGCGTCTGTGTTTTACCCCTTTGCTCTTACCTTTTGAAGTTAAGCGTGCAAGCGTTTCTTTAATTTGCTTTTGAACTTCGTTATCGTCAACCTCTTTTTTCTGAAATTTTTTGGGGCGTCGATGCTGTTGTTTTTTATTGTCCTGTTTTGCCTTATTATTTTGACTTTGATTCTGTTTTTTATTTACATCAACAGGCTCTTTAACAATTCTTTTACGTTTTTTCTTTCTGCGTTTTTTATTTTCAGAATTTGTGTTCGACGTTTTCTTTTTCTCAGCAGGAAGGTCTATTTTACCAACAACTGTTGGCCCGTTAAGTTTTTTAAACTTAGTTTCAATAAATTCTTCTTTTTTCTCTTCTTTAATTTCCTTTTCAGGAACTTCAATTCGCTGCTTTAGTTCGGGTTTTTCTTTAATTGTTTTTATCTCTTGCTTTTCTTTAGTATCAATCTTCTTTTCGCTCTTTCTTTCCTGTTTTTCAGGTTTCGCTACTTTCTCTTTTTCTTTTCGCTCTTTAAGCTTTTCTGCTTTTGTTTTCTTTTTGGGTCTGGTTTTTTGATTTAATGAATCTAAATCAATTTTCCCGACAACTTTCAAGTCCGACTCTTCTACTTTTTCGTTTTGCTCTGTTGTTTTTTCTTCTTTTACAGTTTCTTTTTGCTTTTCTTCCGGACTTTCCTGTTTTTCATCCTTCTTTTCCTCAATAACAGGCTCTTGCTTAACTGACTCTTTTTCAATGAGCTCTTCTTTACGCTTTTCTTTCTTTTCTTCTTCTTTTTGCTCTTCTTCCTTCTTTTTCTTTTCTAAATCTATTTTGCCAACAACTTTAACTTCGGCTTTGATTTTTTCGGTCTTAATTTCCTCTACCTTCTTCTCCTTTTTTTCGACTGTTTTTTGAACAGGCGCTTTCTTTTCTTCAACAATTGCGCTAGTATCTTTTATGATGATCATTTCCTCTTTGCTCCCGTTCTTTTCTTCATCATCTATGCCATCATCTTCAATATCATCAATGGTAATTGTTTCTTTTCTGGTTTTTTGAACACGTTTTGAAACTTTTTCTTTTTCTTTTTTTAATTCAATATCCTTACTGTACTCTTTTTCAAGAATACTCAGGCACTCAGGTGAAACCTTCGCATTCGGGTTTTCATCTAATTCATAGCCCTTCTTATGCAAAAAATCAACAATTGTTGAAATTCCAACATTAAATTCACGGGCTACTTTACTTAATCTCTTTGCTTTGGATGACACCATACTTGAAAACTTAACTTTAATGAGCGAAAAGCTCTTTTTGATACGCAATATAATTTATTTTAAATGTTTTAGAAAATCATAAAATATTACTAAAGTATTTCGGGATTTTCTTATCTTAAATATTATTCAAATTCTTCTTTAAAAATATTTATGACGTCAATAATTGTTTCTTCTTCTAAATCGGTACGTTTTACTAATTCTTCAACCGACAAACTTAATACACTTTTAGCAGTATCACAACCAATTGCTCTTAGTTCATCTAAAACCCATTCTTCAATTTCATCAGAAAATTCTGCAATATCTACATCTTCATCTGCTTCGTCCATATCACGATAGACTTCTATTTCGTATCCTGTAAGCTGTCCTGCCAGTTTGATATTCAAACCACCTTTCCCTATCGCTTTGGATACCTCATCAGGATCAAGAAAAACTTCGGCTTTCTTTTCGTCTTCATTAATTTTTATTGAATTAACTTTTGCCGGGCTTAAAGCTCTGGTGATATACAGCTGTGTATTGGTTGTATAGTTAATCACATCAATATTTTCATTACGCAATTCGCGAACAATTCCATGAATTCTGGAACCTTTCATACCCACACAAGCGCCTACGGGATCAACCCTGTCATCGTACGACTCAACGGCTACTTTAGCTCTTTCGCCCGCCATACGTACTATTTTTTTAATGGTTATTAAACCATCGTAAATTTCGGGTACTTCCAATTCAAACAATCGCTCTAAAAACACCGGTGAAGTTCTGGAAATAATAATTAAAGGATTGTTATTTTTCATTTCAACACGTGTTACAACAGCCCTTAAATTATCACCTTTGCGATAATAATCAGAAGGTATTTGTTCGGATTTAGGTAAAATCAATTCATTACCTTCATCATCTAAAACCAAAATTTCACGTTTCCATACTTGATAAACCTCGCCGGTAATAATATCACCGATACGGTCTTTATACTTAATGTATAAATTGTCTTTTTCCAGTTCTAAAATTCGTGAGGTCAAATTCTGACGAAGTGCTACAATCGCTCTTCTACCAAAATCGGTAAATTTCACTTCATCGGTAACCTCCTCGCCAACCTCATAATCTTCATCAATTTTTTGAGCATCCGACAAAGATATTTGCAGATTAGGATCTTCAACTTCTCCGTCAGGAACAACTTCCCTATTACGCCAAATCTCAAAGTCGCCTTTATCGGTATTGATGATTATGTCAAAATTATCATTTGAACCAAATTTTTTCAACAACATATTCCTGAAAACGTCTTCGAGCACACTCATCATAGTTGCCCTGTCAATATTTTTCAGGTCTTTAAATTCTGAAAATGTTTCAATTAAGCTATTATTATCCATTTTACCTGCTTTAAAAACAAATGCTAAAATTTCGGAACAAGTTTAATTTTCTTGATTTCTTCTTTTTTAACTTTTATTATCTCTTCAACTTCTATTTTTTTCTTTTTACCTTCTATTTTCTTTTTTTTCTTTTGCATGATTTCGATATAATCTATATCTCCATGCTCATCACTTTCTATTTTATTAAGTACTCCTTTGAAATTTTGTCCTTCGTTAAGATAAACTTCTACTTCTTTACCCATATTCTTTTGATAATGAAGCAGTATTTTAAAAGGAGAAAAAAGTCCGTAAGACGAAACTTCCAAGTCAAAATCCTCTTTATCACGATCGAATTGTCCTTCAATGCTCCGGCTAATTTTCACACAATCGCTAATACTTACCCCATTTTCCGAATCCAGAAAAACTTTTATTGAGTTTGAGCTACTTACCTGAGTATCAACCAAAATAATATCAGAACCTTTAAGTTGCTCCCGGACAATTTCTTCAATTGTTTTTTTACTTATCATCTCTTGCTTAATAAAATAGGGGACTTCTGTCCCCTAGATAACCTTCACATCACGGCGCGAAATTACGTAATATTAATTAATACTCAAAATATTAAGTACAAAAATTGTAGTATTTGTTAATATTTTACACAAATTGTGGAAAAATTATTAAATTAATATTATGTTTGAGGCATATTTATCTATTAATTTGAATAAAATTGAAAAAATACAAGCAAAATAAAATAAAGATTGTTAATGACCCTCTGTATGGTTTAATAAACATTCCTTCGGAATTGATTTTTGACATCATACAACACCCTTATTTTCAACGCCTAAGAAGAATACATCAGTTAGGACTAACGGCTTATGTTTATCCGGGAGCAACCCATACGCGTTTTCAACATGTTTTGGGTGCAACCTATTTAATGAAACAAGCTTTACAAGTAATTCAAAGCAAAGGAACAGAAATTACCGAACAGGAAGTTGAAGCTGCTCTATTGGCGATACTACTCCATGATATCGGACATCCGCCTCTTTCACATTCTTTGGAATATATTTTGGTTGAGCATATTTCCCATGAAGTTATTTCACTTTTATTCATGGAGGAATTTAATAAACAGTTTAAAGGAAAGCTAACGGAAGGCATTGAGGTTTTTAAGGGAGTACATAAAAAAAAGTTTCTCCACCAATTGGTTTCCAGCCAATTAGACATGGACAGATTGGACTATTTGCGCCGGGACAGTTTTTTCACAGGTGTATCGGAAGGAGTTGTAGGCTACGACCGTATTATAAAAATGCTTAATGTATTTGATAATGAATTAGTTGTTGATGAAAAGGGTATTTACTCCGTAGAGAAATTTTTAATTGCTCGCCGGCTAATGTACTGGCAAGTGTATTTACACAAAACAGTAGTTGTTGCCGAACAACTGTTAATTAAAGTTCTTTTAAGAGCAAAACAAATATATACCGAAGGAAAACCACTATTTTTAACTCCTGTATTGGAATATTTTTTTAAAGAAAAAATTAATTCTAAAGAATTAATGCTCGAAAAGATAAACGGACACCTCCCCTTACATATGTATGCGCAACTGGATGATAACGACATATTTGTATCGATTAAACAATGGCAAAACCATGATGATTTTGTATTGTCTTATTTAAGCAAAAGCATTATTAACCGGAGTTTATTAAAAATAGAATTAACTGAAAACAGGATAGACGAAAATCGTTTTAATGAAATAAAACTAAAAGCAATAAAAAAATATAAAATTTCGGCAAATGATGTTCAATATTTTGTATTTACCGATTCTATAAAAAATAATGCATACAGCGATAAAGCCGGACAAAAAATTAATATTTTGAAAAAAAATAATGAATTAAAAGATATAGCGCAAGCTTCGGATGTTTCAAATGTTGCGGTTTTATCAAAAATTGTTGAAAAGTTTTATATGTGTTATCCAAAGGAAATACAATCAATTTAAACAGCTGTTTATCAAATATATAAATAAGACAATAAAAAAAACTATAATATATTGCTAAATATTACTAATTTTGCAAAAATTTTGCAAAAAAATATCAATTAAAAAATCAAACAATAATTTACATTGGCAAATATTGAAAAAAGACAAAGTATTTAGAAATATTTATCGATTTAATATTTTATTTACAAAATTTTATAAAAATATAATACCTATAAAATATTTTAAAGAGAAACGGATGAATTTTACGGCAAAGGAAATATCTCTTTTTTTAAATGGAGAAATTGAAGGCGATGCAGAAGTATCGGTAAATAACATCTCAAAAATAGAACAAGGTAAAAAAGGCACCTTATCTTTTCTGGCAAACCCCAAGTACGAAAATTACTTGTACAGTACAGATTCCTCTATTGTTTTGATTAATAAAAATTTGGAACTGCAAAAAAAAGTAAAAGCAACTTTAATTAGGGTTGATGATGCCTATAAAGCATTTGCTTCTTTACTGGAAATGTACCAGCAAGGAAAGCAAGCGCAACATATAGGTATTCATGAAAAATCGAGTATTCGTGAAAATGTACGTCTCGGAGAAAATATTTATATTGGCGAATTTGTTGTTATTGCCCGAAATTCAGTAATCGGGAACAACACTAAAATTCACCCACAAGTATTTATTGGAGAAAATGTTGAAATTGGAGAAAATACAATTATTTATCATGGAGTAAAAATTTACGATGAGTGCAAAATAGGAAGTAATTGCATTATTCATGCAGGGGCTGTAATTGGTGCTGATGGCTTTGGTTTTGCTCCTGCCGAAGATGGGAAACATAAAAAAGTACCACAAGTTGGAAATGTAGTTATTGAAGATTTTGTTGAAATTGGTGCAAATACAACTATCGATAGAGCAACACTAGGCTCAACCATTATTCGTAAAGGAGCTAAATTAGATAATCTTATACAAATCGCACATAATGTTGAAGTGGGCGAAAGCTGCTTTATTGCTGCTCAAACAGGAGTTTCCGGCTCAACTAAAATAGGAAAACGTGTATGGGTAGGAGGTCAGGTAGGTTTTGCCGGGCATATCCAAATTGCTGATGATGTTAAAATTGGAGCGCAAGCAGGAATTCAAGGCTCAGTAAAAAAAGAAGGTAGTGTAATTCAAGGTTCGCCTGCAATTCCACTGGCTAATTTCCAAAAATCAAGTATTGCTTTTAAAACCCTGCCTGACTTGCGCAGAGAATTTTACAGTTTAAAAAGAGAAATGGAAGAACTGAAAGAGCAATTAAAGAATAAATAATTAAATAAAATATCTTTTCATAAGATTAGGAAAAAATAAAGGAATAATATTTATGGCTGAAAAACAAAAAACAATAGCAAAGCCGGCGAGTTTAACCGGTGTTGGACTACATACGGGAGCAAATGTTACAATTACTTTTAAACCGGCACCGGTAAATCACGGATACGTGTTTCAGCGTGTTGATATAGAAGGTAAACCTCTAATTCCTGCCAAAGTTGAAAATGTAGTTGATACTTCGCGCAGTACGGTTATTGAACAGCAAGGCGCCCGTGTAGGCACTATTGAACATGTACTCTCTGCAGCTTACGGAATGGGAATTGATAATTTATTAATTGAAATTGATGCTGCCGAAACGCCAATTTTGGATGGAAGTGCAAAGCCCTATATTGATGCTTTTGAAAAAGCAGGATTGGTTGAGCAAGAGGCAAACAAAGAGTTTTTTGTGGTAACAAATAATATCAGCTATTCTGATGACGAAAACGGTATTGAATTAATGACATTTCCTGATGAAGATTTCAGTGTAAATGTGATGATTGATTATAATTCATCGGTTCTGGGAAACCAATACGCATCACTTCTATCCTTAAAAGATTACAAAAAAGAAATTGCGAGTTGTAAAACTTTTGTTTTTTTACGTGAACTTGAATTTTTACTAAAAAATAATTTGATAAAAGGTGGTAGTTTGGATAATGCCATAGTTATAATTGAAAAAGAAACTACGCAAGAAGAATTAGACCGCTTAGCCGATTTATTTGGAAAACCCCGTGTAAAAGTTAAAAATAGAGGTATTTTAAACGATGAAGATTTAATCTTTTCTAATGAACCGGCTCGGCATAAACTGTTAGATTTATTAGGTGATTTAGCCCTTGTAGGGGTTCCTATAAAAGGTAAAATATTAGCAACCCGTCCCGGTCATGCTTCAAATGTTGAATTTGCCAAGAAAATAAAGCAAGTTATTAAAAGTAAAAAAAATAAAAATTCAGCTCCTGATTATGATGTTAATTCACCCATAATGGGGATATCTGAGATAAAGAAACTCTTACCTCATCGCCCACCCTTTTTATTAGTTGATAAAGTATTACATTTAGATGATGTTGAAGTGGTGGGACTAAAAAACGTTACATTAAACGAAAATTTTTTTGTAGGACACTTTCCTGAAGAGCCGGTTATGCCCGGTGTGTTAATTGTAGAGGCGATGGCTCAAGTGGGTGGTATTTTAGTTTTAAGTACTGTTCCTGACCCTGAAAACTACCTTACTTACTTTATGAAAATGGATAAAGTTAAATTTAAACGTAAAGTTGTACCCGGAGATACCTTGATTTTTAAAATGGAACTATTGTCGCCAATTCGTAGAGGAATAGCAAATATGAAGGGACAAGCTTTTGTTGGTGAGAATATTGTTGCCGAAGGAGAGTTTATGGCACAAATTTCGAAGGGTAAATAATTTAAAAGATATTTGGTGTCAGACACTTAATTAAACATATATTAAATCAAATATCAACCTATAAATCAAAGATTAAGAAAATTAATTTATGATAGAAGGTGTACTTAAAAACAGTATTTCCTTAATCATTCATCAAATATAAAAACTATTACAATGAACCAACCATTATCTTATGTGCATCCGGAAGCAAAAGTTGCTAAAAATGTGGTTATCGAACCTTTTGTTTCAATTGATAAAAATGTAGAAATTGGCGAAGGAACCTGGATTGGACCTCACGTAACCATTATGGAAGGTGCACGAATTGGTGAAAATTGTAAAATATTTCCCGGCGCTGTAATATCTGCAATTCCTCAAGATTTAAAATTTAAAGGCGAAGATACCATTGTTACCATAGGCAACAACACAACTTTAAGAGAGTTTGTTACCGTAAACAGGGCAACAGTAGCAAGAGGAATTACTTCGGTAGGCAATAACTGCCTGCTAATGGCATACTCACACGTAGCCCATGATTGCGAAGTGAAAAACAATGTTATAATTGGAAATTCTTGCCAAATTGCCGGCGAAGTAGTTATTGATGACTTTGCTATTTTAAGTGCATCGGTATTAGTACACCAGTTTGTTCATATTGGATCACATGTAATGGTATCAGGAGGTTCACTTATCCGAAAAGATGTTCCGCCTTATATTAAAGCTGCCCGTGAGCCTCTTTCGTATGTAGGTATAAACTCTGTTGGTTTGCGCCGAAGAAATTTTGACAGCGAACGAATTAATGAAATTTTAGATGTTTACCGTATCCTCTATTCAGGAAAATACAACAATTCGGATGCTTTGGTAGAAATTGAAAAAGAAGTTCCCGCATCTTTTGAACGCGATTATATTTTAGAATTTGTTCGTGAATCAAAACGTGGAATTATAAGAGGAATCTAATCCCTTAAAATCTATATTACCTAAGTTTTTAAGCGTTTTGAAGTCAACTTCAAACTTTCACCTAAATTGAGCGATTAAGCTAATTGTCTTTTGCTTTAGCAAAAGCATTCCAGCCCTTTGCATGAAGCGGTATTTTATTCCCCCCTGTGCTTATCAAAATATTTCCCTCCTTTTTATCCGTAATATGCCCAATAATACTAATTTGTG
>JALSLF010000494.1 GCA_026988445.1 Bacteroidales bacterium | reverse complement strand
CCATTGCCGGAGGTGCGGAAGTTTGTTTGATACCTGAAATTCCTTTTGATATTGATATAGTTATCGAAAAATTAAAATCAAGATACATAAATGGTCGTGGCTTTGCCAACATTGTAGTTGCCGAAGGGGCTTGCCCCAAAGGGGAGGTTTGTGTGCCACAACTCGGAGTTATTTCACGTAAAATATCTGATGAATTAAAAAAGCATGATTTTGTGGCAGATATTCGCGAAACAATTCTCGGACATTTACAACGCGGCGGACGACCGATAGCATTTGATAGAATTCTTGCTACAGAGCTGGGAGTTAGTGCTTTTGAACTTGTATTAGAAAAACAATTCGGGGTAATGGTAACACATCAACAACAAAAGGTTGTACCTGTACCTATAAAAAATGTCATCAATAAATACAATCAAATAAACCTTGACCATAATTTAATAAAAACTGCACGCGGTGTAGGAATTTGTTTTGGAGATTAAACCTAAATTAAGTGATTATCAATAGCCCCGACTTTCAAGTCGGGCAATAATTAAATAGCACACAAAAGGGCTTTAGCCCAATTTAATTTCATTGAACAAAAAATTTATCGTACTATTAAAATAGAATTAACGCAATAAAAAAAGATAAAATGAACAAAAAAAGAGTAATGGTATTAACCGGTGGTGGAGATTGTCCCGGTTTAAATGCAGTAATCCGCGGAGTAGTTAAACGGGCAGCACAAACCGAAGACTGGGAAGTAATCGGGAGTATTCAATCTTTTGACGGAGTATTACGCGAACCCACCGAAATAATGGTATTGGATGAAAAAGCCGTATCAGGTATTCACGTGCAAGGCGGAACGATACTCGGAACAACCACCAAAGGTGGTCCTTTTGCCTGGCCTATTAAAGAAAACGATGGCACATGGTCTTTTGTAGATCGCTCCGATGAAATGATTCGCAAATTAAAATATCTCGGTATTGATGCGGTAATAAATATTGGTGGCGATGGTTCGCAAAAAATATCACAGGCACTTTATGAAAAAGGTTTGCAAATAATCGGTGTGCCCAAAACCATTGATAACGACCTTTCAGCAACCGATTATACTTTCGGATTTCAAACAGCCGTTCAAATTGCCACCGAAGCCGTTGATAAATTAGTTACAACTGCCGCTTCACATAATCGGGTAATTATTCTTGAAGTAATGGGGCGCGATGCCGGTTGGATTGCCCTGCACGCAGCTATTGCAGGTGGTGCCGAAGTATGCCTAATTCCCGAAATTCCTTATGATATTAATAAAGTTCTTGAAGTGGTTAAACGCCGGTTTATTGATGGCAAAGGCTTCGTAAATATTGTAATTGCCGAAGGAGCGAAACCAATTAACGGCGAAAAATTTGCAAAAAAAAGTGATGAAATCGGAAATCAAAACCTGAAACTTGGAGGGGTTGCCAGTAAATTATTGCATGAACTTAAAGAAGCCGGTTGCAATGCCGATATGCGCGAAACCGTGCTCGGACACCTGCAACGCGGCGGAATACCCAATGCATTTGACCGTATTTTGGCGACCCAGTTTGGAGTAAAAGCCATGGAAATGGTACTTGAAGGAAAGTTTGGCGAAATGGTGGCTTACCGTCATCCCGATATTATTTCCGTTCCATTTCTTGAGGCAATAAGTAAATATCATATCGTACAAAAAGATTCAGCACTCATAAAAACCGCCAAAGGTATAGGCATGAGTCTGGGCGACTAATACTTTATAAATTTTTTTAAGGGCGGCTACAGGCTTTCCGCTTGTAGTCCCGACAATGAAAAATAACAAAACCACAAAAGGCAAAGGAGCTTCCGTTGGTCGCTCTTTCCCTTTTGGTTTTGTATATTTTTCACCATCGGGAGCTACCGCTTCAATCCTTGCCGCAACACGCTTCACCTGCAAAATTATTTGCAAATTACCTGCACGCAACAAAGCCCTTGGTTTATTTTTAAAGCTAAATTGAGCCTATAAAAAACAAAAGCACTTGCTTAGCACCAAAGGTGCGGAATATAGTAGCCTATCCCAAAGGGATAGGTATAATATTGTGTCAAGAAATAAGCAAGCACCAAAGGTGCGTGATAAATTAATCTGATACCCTGAACAATACAAGATTAATTTTGATTTATCCTAAAAAAATACTAATTTGCATTCCATTCACCCTTGAATTTGCATCTATGCTCGTTGCGAAAAACCAAAAGTCGGACAAGTTTTTGGCTTTGCAGTAGAAGATAGTTGTGGATTTAAGTTTCATCTAAAACTTTTACATTATGGTAGATATTGACAAACTAATTGCAAAACCCGGCAAAAAAATAATTTTAAAAAATCATGATACCAAATACACAGGGCATTATAAAGAAAAAGATGCCAAAAAGAAATTAAAAAAGAATAAAAAAGAACTGGATAAATTACAATATACATTTTATGCAGATAATACACACTCTTTATTAATTGTATTGCAGGCAATGGATGCAGCCGGAAAAGATGGAGCTATTCGCCACGTAATGTCGGGAGTAAATCCGCAAGGCTGTACCGTCCACAATTTTAAGGCACCCAATAAAAATGAATTAGAACATGATTTTCTTTGGCGGCATTATATTCGTTTGCCCGAGCGTGGACAAATTGGTATTTTTAACCGTTCACATTACGAAAATGTGCTGGTTACCAAAGTGCACCCCGAATTTATTTTAAACGAGCAACTTCCGGGAATTAACTCAGTTGATGATATTGATGAACAGTTTTGGGCAAACCGTTATGAACAAATTCGGAATTTTGAAAAAACCGTGTATCAGAACGGTACCATTATATTAAAATTTTTCTTACATCTTTCAAAAGAAGAACAAAAGCAACGCTTTCTTGATAGAATAAACGAAACGGATAAAAACTGGAAATTTTCATCAAACGATATTAAAGAGCGGCAGTATTGGAATGATTATCAAAATGCTTTTGAACAAGCAATCAATGAAACTTCAACCGATTATGCACCATGGTATATTATTCCTGCGGATAATAAATGGTTTTCGCGAATTGCCATTAGCGATATTATTATTCATACTTTAGAATCGCTTGATATGAAAATTCCGGAATTAGCTCCTGATGAAAAAGCCAAACTGGAAGATGCCAAACAAGCTTTATTAAATGAGTAAACAGATAATCCCATAGGTTTTACAGAAACAGATAAAATGCTGCCCTGTTAAAGGGTAGCATTTGTTTTTGTTGAAAAGTACAAACAAATATATTGGTACAGACTTTGTAAATCTATACATTTAGGTTTACATAAGAAAAAAATATATTAATTAATACTATAATTTAAGTAAATTTTTGTTTACTTTGTAAACAGTAATTATTTTTATAAATTTGAACGCTTTAGTTTGGTTTTGGTTTAATACTTGTTATAAGTTTTATAATATTCTGATATTTTAGAAAGCAGAAAAAATACAAAACGGATTTTATGAACTAATGCTTTGATGCAGAATGTGTTAATTTGATAATTATTGAATGCTTAATAAAATTTCGAAAATAAGAAATAATATTCCGATAAAAAAAAGACTTACAGTTTTAACTGTAATTATCGGATTGCTTATTGTTTCGTTTGGAGCATTACTGATACAAAATATTTCCCGTGCTGATAAACAAATTAATGAAATTAACGAGGTTTATCTTAAAAATTTAATAAATCTTTCCGGACTAATTGAAAATCTTTATTCCGTTTTGCTTGAAAATCATATTTTAAATGATGATTTGCTCAATCCTAATGCAATTAATGCATCCATAAACATGGATTTGATTAATGCGCAAATTACTAATTATGCCCAACAAACCACTGATGAGGTACAGAAAGTGCTTTTTGATAATTTTACACTGGAATTTTATAATTATCTGGCTGTGCTTAAAGATATTAATGTACTAAGGCTTAATAAGCAGTACGAACAAGCTAATCAGTTAAAGGCTACTAAGGAAATAAAAGCATTTCATAAAATGCAATCATACATCAAAAACTTAATTGATTACAATACAAAAGCCATACAGAAAAATAATTTGCAAATAAAAAAAATTCAACAAAATTCCATTATAAAAACTTTTATTTTTAGTGCCATTTTATTACTTATTTCTGTTATTTCCGTATTTTTATTAATTAAAGATATACATCCGGCTATTAAAAGTATTAAAACTAATTTGGAAATATTAAGTTCCGGTTCTATTCCTGTTGCAAAAATTACTGAGTCGGAAAACGAGATAGGGCAAATAGCCAAATTATTTAATAAGCTGACAGAAAATCTTTCGCAGCTCAATGAGTTTGCACTTACATTAAGTAAAGGAAACTATTCAGGCAAATATAGTTTTACCGGCACCGGCGATTTTATCGGGAAAGCACTAATTGATTTAAGAAATAGTTTAAAGCAAGCAAAAGAGCAGGACGAAAAAAGAAAGATTGAAGATGAAAGGCGAAACTGGGTAAATAAAGGGCATGCACTTTTTAGTGAAATTTTAAGACAAAGAGCCGGTGGAATTACCGAACTTACCGATAATATTATTAAAAATCTTGTACGCTATCTTGATGCGAATCAAGGAGGCTTATTTTTGGTTGATGATTCCGGTAAAGAACCTAAAATTCAATTAGTCTCAGCTTTTGCCTATGACCGTAAAAAGTTTTTTGAGAAAGAAATAAGTTTCGGAGACGGTTTAATTGGCACCGTTGCATTAGAGCGAAACACTATTTATTTAAAAGAAATTCCCGAAGACTATATTGAAATAGAGTCAGGGCTTGGCGATGCAAATCCGAACAGCTTGTTAATTGTTCCTTTAAAATTTGAAGATGCCATATTAGGAGTAGTTGAATTAGCTTCGTTCAAAGAGTTTAAGCAACATGAAATTACTTTTGTTGAAGAACTTGCGCAAAGTATTGCTTCAACATTATTAACTGCAAAAATTAATGCACGTACCGAACAATTGCTCGAAGAATCTGAGAAAAAATCAAAAGAACTTGCTGCACAGGAAATTGAAATGCGGCAAAATATGGAAGAAATGCGTGCAACCCAAGAACTGGCACAAAGACGTGAAGCAGATTTACGTGGTATTTTATCGGCAGTGGACAATACATTGATGAAAGGAGAATATAATGTAGATGGGACATTGTTATCCGTAAATGAGCGCCATTTGCAAACTATGGGTTATGAATTATCCGAAATTATCGGGAAAAATATTGAAATTTTTATTCCAAAAGAAGAATTAACCGAATTTAGGAAAATATGGAGTAATGTAGTTGAAGGAAATCCGAGACAAATTGAGGTAAAAAGAAAAACAAAGGCAGGAGAAACAATTTGGTTGATTAATCAATATACACCCGTGCAAGACGAAAAAGGAGAAATTAGCAAGGTGTTGTATCTTGCACATGATATTACCAAATACAAGCAAAGTGAAGAGGAGGCAAAGCGCCAAGCCGAAGAATTAGTTACAAAAGAAACAGAGCTAAAAGAAAATATTCGTCAATTAGAGCTGGTTAAAGAAAATATTTCAAAGAAAAATTTTGAAATTACAGGAATCCTTAATGCATTGAATGCGGATATGCTTGTACTGGAATATGATTTGAACGGTGCAATTATCAATGTTAATCAAAACTTTATTGAGCTGTTTCATAAAACCAAAGATGAAATGCTGGGGCTTAAACTGCATGAATGTCTGAACATTGAACGCTCTGAGCAAGAAGATGTTGATTTATGGAATAAACTAAAATTGGGTCAAGCACAAAAAATACAAACTAAGTATATTATTTCTAATGAAGAAAGTATATGGCTAAACGAAACTTATTCTCCTATTTTTGACCAAAATAATAAAGTTTATAAAGTATTTACTATTGCCAGAAATATTACCGAATTAAAACAACTTGACGAAAAGAACTCTATCTTGTTGCAGATGACTAAAGAGCATACCAATTCTTTGCAAGAAAAAGATAGAGAAATGCAGGAAACCATTCGTGATTTGTTATTACAAGAGGAGCAACTTGCTGCTAGTATGAAAGAATACAGAGATATTGCCGACAGCCTTCTTTTATTATATCCTGTAATTGAAATCAATAAAAATGCGCAAATAAGTTATTTTAACGATTTGTTTATTCAGATGACGGGTTATACATACGGCGAAATTGACCAAAAAGACCTATTGCAATTTGTTAGCGGCAAAAATAAAACCATTTTAAAAAGAATAATTCATAGTGCATTTAATAATAATAAAGAAACCGTAAATGTTGAAATTTTAATTAAAGGTAATGTTCTTCCTGTAAAAATTACTGTTATTCCAATTACCGATAATGAGAACAATGTTTTAAAGCTTGAAATGTTTTTCATTGATTTATCCGGCTTGAATATAGGTACAGCTGATGAGTCTGAGGAACAAATTGCAGCTAAGAAAAAGGAACTTGCAGATTTACAGAAAGAAATTGTAAAAATGCAAAAGGAACAGGAACTTATTGAAAAAATGCTGGATAAAGAAGAAGAAAAACTATATCATCAATGGTTACGTCAAATTAAAAAGAAATTGAAATAAAAAAAATGAACTATAATCCGTTTTATATAAAAGCCATTCATAAAATTAATACCGTTAAGTTAAAGGCATTTGTTTTAGGCTTGGGCGAAATGGAAAAAGAGAATATTAAATATGATAATTGTATTCTCACTAAGCTAATTAATCAAAAAATTGCTGATTCACCCGAAAGTGCAGGTGTTTTATTGCAAATTGATTATATTCATAAACAATATCATGAAAATGCCGAGAAAATAATTGAATTAAAAGATAAAGACCCGGAAAAAGCATATAAACTTATAAATGCTTTGAAGGACAACTCCAGTTATATATTGGAACAAATTGCTAAATTTTAGATTAATAAAGGTTTTTGTGAAAGAATGGTAAGTAATTTGTAGAACATTAATCTTGACAAGCTATTAATATGCCGGAAGGAAAACATACAGATAAAGCATTAGATTCGATGTACAGTGACATTATCGGTACATCTATGTTAGGAAGTTATTCGGTGAGACGTTTAACTTTGTACGGCATTTTGTTTGGTTTGTGGTTCCCCGCATTTGCGTGGGTTTTTGATATTTTTGTTAACAACCTTTCCTTTTCCTGGCAAAGTATAAAAGCGCTACATCAAGAAAGCCCACTACACTTTATTATTGATACAGCCCCTTTAATATTAGGTATTAGTGCTTATTATATTTCTAAAAGATACGATAGGAGAAGAAATTATCTGCAAAAAGTTATTTTAGAGAGAAATGAATTAATCCAGAAAAATGCAGAATTAGCTGAGAGCATCGGTGCCGGAAATTTTGATGTAGAAACTACCCATATTAGTGAAAATGATAAATTAGGGCAGTCTTTGATAAAAATGTTGAAGAATTTGCAAGAAAATACTTTAAAAGAGGCTGAACAAAACTGGATAGCCAAAGGTAAAGAGATTATTTCGCGCGTATTAAGTCAACAAACCAATATCGAAGACCTTGCATACAACACATTAGTAGAAATCATAAAATATACCGATACAATTCAAGGTGCATTTTATATTTTTGATGATGAAAAAGAACGCTTAATTAATATTGCCACTTACGCTTATCAGCGGCGTAAATACATTAATCAGGAATTTAAAATAGGACAGGGCTTGGTAGGGCAAGCTGCTTACGAAAAAGATATTATTTACCGTGCTGAATTACCCGATGACTATATTACAATCAGTTCCGGTATCTTAGGCGATAAAAAACCCGGTTCTATCCTGATTGTACCTTTAATAAGTGATGAAAAAGTACAAGGAGTTATTGAATTAGCCTCTTTATATGATCGAATTGAGGATAAATCTATTCAATTAATTCGTGAGCAAAGTAATGTAATTGCGCAAACATTGTTCAATTTGAAAGTAAATGTGCGCACCGAAAAATTACTTGCCGAATCACAAGAACTTACCAAAAAACTACAAAAGAACGAGGATGTTTTGCGGCAGAATGCAAAACAAATGAAACAAACCCAGTTAGAGCTTACACGTTCAAACCGTAAATTGGCAAGCCAAATTGAAGAGGTGCGAAAAGGACAGGAACGGACACATGCCCTTTTGGAAAATGCATCGGAAGTGATTACTATTTACGATACCGATGGAATTGTTCAATATGTAAGTCCCTCTGTGTATAATATTTTGGGTTATAAACCTGAAGAAATGTTAGGAACCAACCGTTTTGAACGCGGAGAGTCTATTCTGAAAGATGCATTTAATGAATTAATTGAAAATCCCGAACTTACAAAAACTTTTGAGTATAGATACGAAAAGAAAAACCACGGAATAATATGGCTTGAAACTACCGGACGAAACCTGATAAAAAATGAAGCCATTAACGGTATTCTTTTTAATACACGAGATATCACCGTACGAAAAGTTGCCGAAGAAGCTCAACGAATGAGTGGTGAAATGCAAGCCCTTTCGGAAAACTCACCGGATATGATTGTGCGTTTAAATACCGAAGGTAAATTCTTTTATGCAAACCCGATTGTTGAAAAAACAACCGGTATTTCGCGCAACAAAATGAAACAAAAGAAAATTACCGAAGTTAACCTACCCGATGAATATGTAGCATTTTTTCAGGAAGGAATTGAAGAAATTAAAAAATCAAAGAAAAAGTATCAGATTGAAAAAACTTTCCCTACTATAGAAGGTAAAAGAATAATGCAAGTAAATGTAATTCCCGAGTTTAATAAAAATCATGATTTAGAAACTATTTTGTTTGTAGCACATGATATTACCGAACGTAAACAAATTGAACTTGAAATTGAAAAGAAAAATAAAGATATTACCGAAAGTATTAATTATGCACAAAGAATACAATCGGCAATTATACCCGATTCAAAAATAATTAAAGAATATATACCTAATTCATTTATTTTTTATAAACCGCGTGATGTAGTTAGTGGCGATTTCCCTTGGTTCTTTGTTTCGGGCGAGGATATTTATTTGGCGGCAGTTGATTGTACCGGACACGGAGTTCCCGGCGCCTTGCTTTCGTTTATTGGATATTTTTTGTTAAACAGTATTGTTGACCACGAAAGAGCCTTAACCGCAGGGCAAGTTCTGGATATGCTGCACAACGGCGTACGAAGAACATTGCGTCAGGATGCCGATAATGCCAGTGCAAGAGATGGTATGGATATTGCGCTGGTTAAAATAAATTATAAACGGAAAGAAATACAATTTGCCGGTGCACACCGTCCTTTATATCACATTAGCGGTGAAAATTTTGAACAATACAAAGGCAATCCGAAAGCTATTGGTGGTATTCCGCCAAGAAGAAAACAAGAAGAAAATTTTAAAAATTATATTATAAATTATAAACCCGGCGATCGTATTTTCTTTTTTTCAGATGGTTTGCCCGATCAAATAGGAGGAGTTGCAGGACGCAAATATCAGGCAAGAAGAATTAGAGAAGCCTTAGTTAAGTATAAAGATCATCCGATTGAAGAAGTTGGTAAATTTTTTGAAGAAGATTTTAAAGAATGG
>JALSLF010000493.1 GCA_026988445.1 Bacteroidales bacterium | reverse complement strand
ACAAATTAGCGTACTATTTTAATAATTCCACCCCCGTTGTATGAATGATATTCACCATTATACATAGCATCGGCACCTACCGGACCCATTTGGAAAGTACCCGGAGTAACTGCACGCACCATATAGTAAAAATACTTGGTTTTACTGCCCACCGAAGTAAAATAATTAATCCGGTCATCTCTGATATCCATATAATCAGGATAAGCTTTATTTTTAATCCAATTCATTCCGGCAACAGAACTAATGCGCGGATTTTCAATTTCAAATCCGGCAGGTAATATATCGCTGATTACCACATTATCAATGGTCATTCCGCGCAGGCTTTGCAAACTGATACGCACCACAATTAAATCATTCTGTTTAAAGGAATTTCCCGAAATTATATTTCCCTGACGGTCAAAAAATGTTCGTCGAACACGTAAATATCGGTCTTCTTGTTTGTATGAACCATCGGCAGCAATACCTTCGGCTTCCCAGAAATAGTACAATTTACCTTTACCTTTGGTAATCACATTAATATTATCACCGGCAAGCTGCTTACTGCTCAAACTTAATGTTCCACTCTTATATGCCGAAATCATCCGGTTATTTACCAAAATCTTTGCTGAAATATTTGCTTTATTAGCAGCACGGGCAATTTTACCCATAGACAGAAATGCGAATACACGCTCTTGTGTATTCATATACCCGGCTGTGCGCATATTTTCAGCTAAAGCACGCACCATACTACCAATTTCTTGATTGTCGGGATCTACTTCCAACAGTGCATATAAGGAAATTGCCAAATCTCTAATTGGCGAATAAAAACTACCGCCAAAAGATTTATTGGAAGTTTCGCCCGCGTAGGCAGGTGGAAGTATTTGTGCATATTTCTTTTTATCGCCGGCTAATGCATAAGCTGCTGCCAATAAGTATTTTGAATCGATACTCAACAAATCTCTTCGCGATTTGTAATAGTTCATCATAGAAATACTCGGTTTACCCATTAATGCCATAACATAAAGCGAATAAGCCACTTCCTTAGGAGCGATTTTTTTATTCAAATTCCCATTGTATCTATAATTAATGGTCTTTTTATTTTTCAATTTGGTTTTCAGATATTTATACAGTTTATCCAACATTGATTTATCCACCTGATAGCCTGCTTTTTGTGCCTCAATTAGAAAATGTGCGGCATAAACACTTCCCCACCAAGTTTCTTGTCCATATCCGGGCCAATAGCTCATAGCTCCGTTATATAACTGCATTAATTGCAGTTTACGAATGGCTTCGTTTATATTATAAGTAGGGTCGCCATATGATTTTTTGCCTAAGGATTTAACCAAGTCGGCATAATACAGTTGTGGAAAAGCCTTAGATATGGTTTGTTCAACACATCCGTAAGGATATCCCAACAAATAATCCAAATGTTTTGAAAATTTAACCATGGGCGAATTGCTCAAAATTAATTTTCGTTCAACGGTATTCGGCATAAACCGGGATAAATTCATATTGATTTGCTTACTGTTTCCTGCAATAATATTTCCCGAACCACTCACTTTTTGTAATGGCGAAGGCGGACGAATGCTTATATCGGTAGTATTTGTATAATTTTTACCTCCGTAAGAAACATTTACTTTAACAGTAGCCTCGCCTATCGAAGGAGCAACGGCAAGTTTTAAATACATCTGTTTTTCTGAATTTGCAGGAATACTGATATTACCACCAATTGCATCCAACATTTTAATATTTTTACCGGTATTGATACCCAAAACACAATTCATGGTTTGATTGGTGGTGTTGCTTAATGTTAAGCCCATCTCAACCGTATCTTTCGGGCTTAAAAAGCGAGGTAGTGCCGTACTAATAACCACAGGGTCGGCAACTTTCATGTGCTCTACGGAAGAACCAAAGGCTTTACCTTTGAATGCCACTGCCATGATACGTAAATCACCTGAAAATTCCGGAATATCAATATCATAATATGCTTTACCTGAATTATCGGTAACAAGCACACCGCTCCAATACGAAACCAATTTAAAGCGCTTATTGGTCATCGGGTTAATGCGTTTTTCCAATTCACCGGCTCCCCCACCCTCTATTCCGCTTTTCATCGCAATTTCAGGGAAAAGGAAAGGATAAATATCATATGACCGCACAGCTAAGGCTCTTTTTCTATAGAAAAACTTGTACGGGTCGGGATTTTTAAATCCGCTTACCTGTAAAATACCTTCATCCACAATGGCTAAAGTTACCGGGGTATTCGGGCTTGATTTTACCGTAATGCGTTGTTTTGTACGCGAATGCGATTTTTCTACTGCCGATATACTTACGTTCAGTTTATTTTGCCTGTTCTCAACCATAACCGGTGCATATCCGTGTGCAACGGTTAAAGGAATATCCGATACATCATGTGCTTTAATCAAAGTTGCCGAAATATATACATTAGGTACAAAATCATCGGTAATTGATAAATCAAATGCTGCCGAACGTTTATCGGTAGTTAAGTAAAAATGTTTTGTTACGTTTTTACGTTCAAGAGTAACTAAAATTTTTCCCGAGAAGGGTGTTTTCAAAATTACATGTGCCTTATCTCCTACCTTATATTTATCTTTATCTAACTGAATATCAATATATCCTTCGGTATTAACGGCAAATGAACTTGTGGTAGTACTACCCCATCCGTAAGCATAAAAAGTTTGCGAAACATAAGTTTTCGTTCCGGGTTTTGCAAGTCTGATTTCGTATTTACCCGATGTTTTAGGAGTAAAATTAAATATGCTTTTAGCTCCGTTTAAAGTAATTAGCTTATTTTGTAAAACCACTTCCTGATGCTCTGATTTATAACGGTAATAACTGCCTGATTTTGTCAAAACCGTACGATATTCATGCTTAATCAGGCTAAGTTGCACCTGCACTCCCGACAAGGCATTATCATTTTTATCCACTGCTATAAGCGGTATTTTCATCATTTGATTGGTTTTGTTGTAATAATCACTGATTTTAATACCGAAAAAGGCATTTTGAGTATAAATATTAACGGTTTTTTTTCGATTTACCGGACGACCCGTTTCATCAAATACAGTAATATAATAATCAGCCTGCAACAAGCCCATATTTGCATAAGTTGAAGGAAATTTATAGGTTTCAACCGCTGCACCTTGTGTATTGGTTTTTCCTTTACGCACATTAGAGCGAAAATAACTGCTACCGCCTGTTATGGTAAAATTATAATCGTAATATTTTTTTGAATAAAAATATTTACGTTTTATATTTTGCTGAATTTCGTATTTACGATTGGCGGCAGGTGGTCCAAACAGATTATTTACTTGCAGATTGATTAATAAAGCTTCCGATACTCGAATATCTTTTTTATTAGTTGTAGCTTTTACTTTAATTCTATCGGGAACAAATTCTTCCACCTTAATTTTTAAGGAATTAAGATATACATTTGTTGATGTATAAACTTCGGCAGAATATCCTCCTGTTGGGGCAGCCGCCGGTAGTTTAATATCAGCAGTAAACGAGCCATGTTTATCCAGTGTTTTTTTCAGTGTAACAAATGTTTTACCATTTGGAGCAATCAATTTAAGTTTCAGCGGTATTTCTCCGGGAACATTCCAATCATCATCACGCAAAATTGTAGCCAAATGAATGGTTTCGCCGGGGCGATAAATATCTCTTTCGGGGTAAATATAGGCATCATAGCCACTAAAATTATCTCTACGTCCGGCAATTTCAAAACGCGAAGTTCCTACTGCCGTTTTTGAATAAGGCAAGTAATTGAAATCATTATTTAAGCGTGCAGTTATTAAAGCAGGCGTAAAACCGGGCAAATTATTTTCTTTCAGTTTAAAAATTGCCACACCTTCGTTATCGGTAGTAACTTTTCCAAGCGATTGATTGTTTTTACCGATAACTTCTATTTGAACTCCTTGTAGCGCTTTTGCGGTTTTAATTGAATTAGCAAATAGCGTAATTTGATTTTTACCTTGTTTGGCAATCAAACCAATATCGGATATCGAAACAATTTTCCGGTCTTTTAACCAATATTTATCTTTCGAGCGTATTTCTATAACATAGATACCTTCCAAATTAGCTACTTTATCGGTAAAATCCATTTTAAACAGTCTCGAACTGTTCATTTTGGGCAAAGAGGCAGTTTGTATTGTTTTTTTCCAAACCACATCGCCTAAATCACCGGGTTCTTTTACCGAACTGTAATAATCATCATAATAATAATCATAGTAAGAACTACCTTTTGAATATTGCAGTAAATTATTTTTATAAACTTTATAAATTTTAACTTCCACTTCGGGAATACTCACAATCCGCACTTCAATATTTTTATGCCCTTTCCCACTTAAATATTCAGCCTTTTGATTAATAAATTTAATATCCGGCTCAATGGTTCCAAAAGAAATTTCTTCGGTATATTCATATTTTAATTTCCCTCCCATAGTACCGGCTAATCCTTCTTTTATATTAATTACATAAGTTTTTACTACATCAAAATCATCACTTTTAATAATTATTTTTCTACCTTTAACTTGAGCTGTATAATTAACGGCAGGCATAATTTCAATAAACGAACGGATATTAACCGGTGAAATATCTTGTGTTGCCGTAACGGTAACGGTTCCGGTAAAACCATCGTGCTCAGCTATAATTTTATCGATTTTAAAATCCTGAGGATTAATTATTTCAGTTTCCCTGACAATATCATTCATTCCTACGGATACATTGGAGATATTAATGCCTTTTTTCAACAATAATTCAACAGAATGTGTTTTATCATCTTTTGGGAAATCAGTAAGGTATAAAGATATTTTATTGGAATGTTCATGTCCAAGTAATTCCACGCGCTTTTCTTTATCATCAATTTTCAAGCTAAGATGCTTTTTTAAATCATCCGGACTAATTTTATAATTAAAATCTAAATCAAAACGGACTACTTCCCTGTTACCCGCAATGGGCAATTTGGCATAGTAGGCACTAAATTGTTCCAAATTAAGATAAGGTGTATGAAAACCCAAATCTTTATCGTCTTCAACAATTAAACCGGCAGCATTATTATTAAAGCTTGCTTTATATTGGGTTGCCGGACGCAAAAACCCGTATGGCGAAAAAACCAACTCACGTTGCGATTTCCATTTGAATTTACCTTTAAGCGCAGGCTCAAAAATAATGTATTGTGTAGTATCCCAAGTACCTATTTTATTTTCAGGAACAATATCCTGATTAAATTCAAAATGCAAGTTTGCCCCCATGGGTACAATACTTTTATAATTGGCTAACTTTACTTGAACGGTATTCGTACAATAAGGTAAAATACTGAGTGCTACAATTAGAAAGGCGATAATTTTTTTCATAATAATATTATTTTTAGGCAATTAAAAGCATTTAATCTGTTGTTAGTATCAAATTTTATGGTTCTACCTCAAATTTAGTGGAGTTTAATTAATATATTAAAAAGACACATAGCAACCGTTTGATAATGAATAACTATCAATAGCCGCAGGCTTTAGCCTGCGGAAAAATAAGCCAATGACAAAAATCGGTGCAAGTACTATTCATTTTAAAAGTTAAGCCTTTTCATGCACCGGAATTTAGGTGTTAGTAAATCCATTACTTAGTACCATTATTATAATAATTCAATTCAGGCAAATGTAAAAGGACTAAAGCCCCAATTCATATGGCTGTTTGTAATTATTTCCCGACTTAAAAGTCGGAGCTATTGACAACTGCTTATTTCCAAGCAACAATGAAAAATCAAAGAACTTTTGAACTTGCTTGACCTTTGGCTGATTGCAACCTAAATTAAGCAATTATCTACTTCAATAAGTACCAATCTATTGGGCTAAAAAGATTTACAAAAAAAGACTCAAATACCAACCGGTATTCTTACTTTTTTTCTAAACTTTTTAGTCTCAATATTTTGGCACTTCTTTTTGTACATAATCGCTCTATTTAGGTACAATTTATATTTTTCCATTAAAATTATGGTATAACCATTCTTATTACATATTTAAAGCTTCTATGTAAAAATACAAAAATTTAATCGAACTTATATGCAGTTTTGATAAATTAATGGTAATTGGGGATAATTTTGTCAGCAAGCGGATTACAAACGAACTAATACTCAGACTTAAGAGTTAAGTTAGAAATAGACAAAAAAAAGCCGATGCTTTTAAAACACCGGCTTTTATACCATTTTCAAAATTACTTATTTAGTAGCTCTGAAACTATTTTGCATAATTAACGGCTCTGGTTTCACGGATAACGGTAATTTTTACCTGTCCGGGATAAGTCATGCCGTCCTGAATTTTTCTTGCAATATTAAACGATAAGCTTTCGGCATCTTTATCGCTAACTTTATCGGCGCCAACAATAACACGCAGCTCTCTACCTGCCTGAATAGCATAAGTTTTCAGAACTCCAGGATAAGACAATGCCAATTCTTCCAAATTTTTCAATCGCTTAATATACGATTCGGCAATTTCACGTCGTGCACCCGGTCGTGCACCCGATATTGCATCGCAAACCTGCACAATGGGAGAAATTAAGCTGGTCATTTCCATTTCATCGTGGTGTGCACCAATCGCATTAATAACTTCGGCTTTCTCTTTGTAACGCTCTGCAAGTTTTGCTCCGTAAATAGCATGTGAAAGTTCGGTTTCCTCATCAGGTACTTTACCAATATCATGCAACAAACCGGCACGTTTTGCCAATTTCGGATTTAAACCTAATTCAGATGCCATTATTGCACAAAGATTAGCCGTTTCGCGTGAATGCTGCAATAGGTTTTGTCCGTATGAAGAACGATATTTCATTTTACCCACCAATCGAACCAGTTCTGGGTGCAAACCATGAATACCGAGATCAATACAAGTTCTCTTTCCAACTTCAATAATTTCTTCATTAATCTGCTTACGTGTTTTATTTACCACTTCTTCAATACGTGCAGGATGAATTCTACCATCGGTAACTAATTGATGCAGCGATAAACGTGCAATTTCACGGCGTACCGGGTCAAAAGCCGAAAGAACAATTGCTTCGGGTGTATCGTCAACAATAATTTCAACACCTGTAGCAGCTTCCAAAGCACGAATATTTCTACCTTCGCGCCCGATAATTCTACCTTTTATATCGTCGCTTTCAATATGAAAAACAGTTACTGCATTTTCAATGGCAGTTTCAGTTCCTAAACGCTGAATTGACTGAATAACAATACGTTTTGCTTCTTTTGCAGCGGTCATTTTTGCTTCGTCCACAATTTCATTTATATAGGACATAGCTTCAGTTTTGGCTTCATCGCGCAAGGACTCAATCAACTGTTGTTTTGCTTCATCGGCAGATAATCCGGAAATACTTTCCAATCGCTCAACTTCTTGGCGATGCAATCTTTCCAGTTCAACATTTTTCTTTTCGATGATTTCTACCTGAACATTAAGGTTTTTCTTAATTAAATCGACTTCCTTCTTATTAAGTTCAAGTTCTTTCTGTTTCTTCTGAAACTCTTCTCTACGTTGGTGAAAAGTATTTTCTTTTTGCTTAAGCTTATTTTCCTGATGAGCAATTTTAGCATTGCGTTCAGAAATGTACTTTTCATGTTCGGTTTTTAGTTGCAAAAATTTTTCTTTTGCTTGTAAGATTTTTTCTTTTTTTATTACTTGGGCTTCATTTTCAGCCTCTTGAATAATTTTTCTGGCTTTATTCCCGGCAAGTTTTATCTTTAAGATAAAGGACAATATAGCCCCCACCACAAAAGATGTAATTCCGACAATAATTAAATAAATGCTATCCATGAATATTTATTTTATTAAATTAGTAAACATAAAAAGCCCGCATTAATTTCTTTTGATTTAGAAAACCCCAAATCAGCATGGGTGGAGCTGCCACCCTATTTCGAACTTCCCCTGTCCTGCAAGCAGGAATACCCGAAGGTATTGAGGCCCGTTCTACGTAGTTTGAGCTTTACTCCAAATTTTAAGTGTGTTGAGCTTTCAAATGCATAAAGAAACAATGCGGGCAATATCTTTTATCCCTTAAATCAACTATTTATAAGAACTTTGTCTTGTCCGTGAAGAAATTCTTCCAATTCTTCGTTAATATTCTTAATTTTTTCTGCAACCGGATTTTCATCCAGCAATTCTTCACTTTCGAGATATTTTGTTGTAAACTGCAAGGTAACCATTGCTAAAAAATCCTGAATATCTTTATCTTTATAAATCTGTTTGTATTGCAGAATTTTATCATTAATGATTTTTGCAGCTTTTCTTATTCTTTCTTCATCTTTTCTATCAACCGTTAACGGATAGTATCGTTCAGCAATATTTATATTAATTGATTGTTTTTCACTCATTTTTGCTAAAATTTTACTATCTGTCTAAAAGTGATATACACTTATCGATTTCCCGCACTAATCTATTAATTTTTATTTTGGCATCATGTGCATCACCACTTGCTGCCGCAATTGTTTTAGCCATTTTTAATGACTCATATTTATTGATTAAACTTTCGTTTTCTTCTTCTTTGCTTTTTAGCTCTTCTTTGAGTTTTGTTAATTCGACACTTAAATTTTTATTATCTTCCAAAACTTTATTGTATTGCTCTTTAAGCTTTTCAATGTTTTTGTTTAAAGTGCTTATTACTGCTTCAAGTTCTGCTGTCATAACTACAAATTCAACTACAAAGTTAACATTGTATTGAAAATTTCCCAAAAAATCGAGCATTTATTTTTTATAAACTTAAATATTTTTAAATATTTTTCTGTTTTATAGCAGTTTAAAACCTACTTTATTATATTTTTGCGCTCTTTTCATTTTATCATATTTCAAATTTTACATAAAAAATGACAATGATTCATAAATTTTTTCTACTTATTTTTACAATTATATCCATTAATATTTTTGCTCAAAACGAATACCCACAAAATTATTTTCGTTCGCCCATAGATTTTCAAATACAAATTGCCGGAAATTTTGGCGAACTACGTTCCAACCATTTTCATACCGGATTAGATATATTAACACAAGGTGTTCAAGGGAAAAAAGTATTTAGTATTGCCGATGGTTATGTTTCACGAATCAATGTTTCGGGAGGCGGTTACGGTAATGCTCTTTATATCACGCATCCGAATGGATATGTTTCGGTTTACGGACATTTAAAATCATTCAGAAAGGATATTGCCGCCTATTTAGACAGTATTCAGCATATAAAACATGAGTTTGCCATGAATTTGTATCCGCTACCCAATCAATTTCCGGTAAAAAAAGGTGATTTTATTGCCCTTTCAGGGAATTCGGGGCGCTCATCAGGACCGCATATTCATTTCGAAATTCGCGAACGCGATTCGGAAGAACCGGTGAACCCTTTTTTATTTGGAATAAAAGTTAAAGATGATCTTGCTCCGCGAATTTTTTCGATTACACGATACAACTTTACGGATACAATTGATTGGGACAATTTTACAAAAAAAACCTTTAGTTATAAATCAATAAACGGTAAAACAATTAAAACAAACGGAAATACCGGGTTTGGCATTGAGCTACAAGACTATACAACAGGTAGGCATAATCGCAACGGCATTTATCAACTTACTATGAAAATTGATGACACGGTATATTTTGATGTCAAATTTGACAAATTATCATTCTACACAAA